>JBLHWH010000137.1:0-18052 GCA_047628935.1 Halioglobus sp.
AATGTGGTATCGGTTGGAACCTGATATTTTTAAACAAAAGCCAGATGAATTTAAAAACCTTTTCTTAATTTTACCTAAATCTAATCTTATAAGCTAGCTTCTCTTTGCAACCTTGTGAAACTTGACAGAATTCAAATGTCACTGGGTTACGAATTAATATCATAATTGCTCAGTAATAAGTCGCTTATGTCAAAGACACTGTACAAAAGACAGTATTCATCTTATTGGTAGAACAATAAAAACAAATATTTAATAATCATAGCCAATAAATCAATAATAATCAGAGGTTCGTGCATACATTACAAACTCTAGTTTATTAGTAATAGGACTAAATCAGGTATTTCTACGCTTAAAAATTAATCGACAAAATGCTATCATTGGTTTTGAATATAAAAAGCTAATTGTTTTAGATGATTTATATTCGAAGGTTTAAGATCAAATCAATCTATTAACTTTAAAACCTAAAACTAATGACCATTTTAAACATATTACTCTGCATTGGGGGATTGATTCTACTTGCTATTGCAGGTTATTACATTTATAAGATCGTAAAGAAAGTTGAATACTTAACGGGTATGCAGCAACTAGATCTTAAGAAGAAAGGCTTTACTGAGATGCCCGCGGTGCCATTTAGTATCCCAGAGACCATAAAAACTATTGTTCAGTTGGGGTTAAGAACCGAAGAGAACAAGATGGCTAAGTATGGTCTAAGCAACGAATATACACTTAGTGATGGGAAGCATTCTGCTTATAAATTCATGTATGATAACCAATCTCATGATACAAGTAAAGAGGCCCGAGATACGCTCATCAAAAAGCTTGAAAATATTGGGAAAGATGAATTCGATGGAAAAGATATAATTGATGATCTTCTGAAGAAGGCTGCTTATAGGGCAACAAAAAATGAAGGTCATAACTTAATGGATCAGTTTATAGAAAAGCCACATCAATTTACGATGGCTTGGACCAACTATTATGATGTTTATAAAAATTCTTTGCTCAACGAGAAAACGTATTCTGATATTCTAATAGATGATGATGTGGCGACTGGTCAATTTTGGCCAATGATAGCTGAGAACGGCTTAGCTTATAATTTGCTTCTCCTCAATAAAGTGAAAGCTGATGAGATGGAAGATTTAAGAGTCAGTTTTGAAATGATAGGAGAAAACATTTACTGGGATAAGCTCCAAGAAAAGGGGAGACTCTATACTATAGATTTAAGGATTTTTGAAAACTGGAGCCCACAGAAAGTAAAAGGCTATGATAGATGGACACCTGGATCCTTGATATTACTTGAGCAAGATGGAAAAACTAAAAAGCTAAGTCCCATTAGTATCAGAATATCGGGACATAAAGGTAATAAAGAGGCTCAAATCTATGACCGCCATAATTGTACTCCGACTGCTTGGATATTTGCACTTACAGCTGCCCGTTGTTCAGTGACGGTATATGGAATATGGCTTGGACACGTTTATCACTGGCATATTGTGACCGCAGCGATGCAAATGACAATGTTCGAAAACATGGATGCGGATCATCCTATTAGATTGCTTTTGGATCCACAATCAAAATCGTTAATAGGGTTTAATGATACCTTATTTCTACTTTGGAATCAAATTGGACCTCCGACCTCATTTAATAGTCCAGATCTATTCTTACAATTGACAAATACATTTGCTGACAATAGAGAATTCTTTGATGATGATCCTAATGTAGCACTAAAGAAATTAGGGATTGATAAAAAGGATTTTACGTATAAAGAAGATTGGGATCGATATCCGATCGTTAAGGATTTACTATATTTTTGGAAAATCTCAGGAGACTTTGCAAGATCATTTACGGATGCTACTTATGCTGGCGATGATGATGTAAGTAAAGATACACAGCTGCAAAAATGGATTACTGCATCAAGTGATATAGATAAAGGAAATGTCAGAGGTCTTCCATATATGTCTAGTAAAAGAGAATTGAACAGAGTGTTGACAAGTCTAATTTATAGAGTAGTCGCTCACGGTAATTCACGTCAGATGAGCTCTCTTAATGATGCACTTTGTTTTGTGTCAAATTTTCCACCATGCTTACAGGATACAAAGGTGCCGAGCCCGCAAGATGATGTACCTATGGAGCACCTCATGAGACATCTGCCCAACACAGGCACTATTGGAGAGATGTTGACTTTCTATTACATATTTATCTATTCTGCACCGAAAGATCAATTAATGCCATTATTAGGCAATGATACTTCTCTCTATTTTGAAGATCCGAAAGATCCAAGGAATCTGGCTTTAATAGAATTTAGAAATGGAGTAGATGAGTTTTTAGATGGATATATGGGAGGGGATAATCTGATGCATCAATGGCCGGCTAGTATTGAGACGTAAGGGAAGAATAGGCTAGGGAAGTTTTGGATTTTGCCATTAAATCTTTATTCTACGAGGCGATATGGCTAAGATCATTATTAGTGAAGTAATAATATCTGTGTATATTTAGATAATGCCCGTTTAAACACGATTAATTGTATAAATAGAGGATTATTTTTATTTTCTTGATTATCAGTAATATTGTGTGGGAGACATGTCAAATATATCTGGAGGTTAAGTGACGAGTTAAAGGTACATAGCAGTTATGACTCATAAAAAGAAATAATGCACATAGAATTAACAGTTTATCCATTTTTCGAACCAAAACAGAGTCCAAGTCTCCAAAACTTAAGAACGGTATATGAAAACAACTGTATTCTATTCAACGCTAAAAACAAGAGTCACAAACTCAAATTTATAGAACACCAATCAAATTCTGTTAGTGAATATTCAAATCCTGAAACAATTTCAATTAATAAACTGACTAAGGGTAATGACAATTACAGATTAGGATTTGACGAAATGTATGGATGGATAACCTTAGCAAAATTCTTTGTTTACAAAGGTATGGTAGAACCATATGAATTAATTGAAAACTCAGGTACTATATTAATTGACCTGACTACTGAACAATAATTGATAGGGAAATCAAAACAGCTAGGTTATTGTTACAATTTAAGCCGTGATGTAGATTCAAATTACAATTGCATGAATCCAATTTATATAGTTGCCTTTTCAATTGCACAATACTGTTATGGCTACGTCCAAATAAATGATAATTCTAGAGTATATGATATCAATTCAGGTATTTACCCAATTGATACTTTCAAAAAAGCGCTTAAGAGCAAATATGAGTCATAACAAGATTTGACCATATTATCCATAAAAAAAAATGCGGATACTAGGTACATCTATTTTTTTACCAAAAAACCAAAACCAATGAAATTAGAACAGATACTAGAAAAATTAAATACCATAGAAAAGACTTCCTTTTCAAAAATTATTGATAGTATACTTACCGCGAGGCCTAAGAATGCAAGAGATATAGACAAATTACTATTAAACTACTCCGACAAAAACCTTAGAAGCTTAGACAGTAATTTGTTTTCCAAAGTGTTTGAGCTAATTAATGATGAATACAGCGAATGTCTAAATGAGCAAATAGGCACCTCAGTTAGTCAACTTGATATTTTACTGGATATACTTATCAAAGATGGAAATTGTATAATGTCGAGAGAATGGTTGGGCGAATTATACAAGAAGGAGATAAAGAAACTGAAGGATAAAATTAGAAAACTAGACAATGCAATCTCTGGCAAGGATATTACAGAAGTAGACGCTAGAACAAGAGATTTTATCATCTACAAGAAGTGTGTGGAAACAGCCTATAAAAATGACATATCGAACAATCAAGATGCGAAAATTACAAATGATGAAAAAAGCATTCTAAACACGCTGGCTCTTAATTTTGATCTATCTCAAGAAGAAGTCAAACTATTAAACTATTCCGTGCTTCCAATCGAAAAGCTTTCCATCGATGAGATTATAGATCTTCTCAAGAATGCTGGAATTATTTTATACTCAAAAAAGTATTTAGAAGTTTATATACCCGATGAATTTATACGTCTGTTAAGAGGTTACAGAAACAAGGAAGTAGCTGATAAGTACTTAAGAAGAATTTTGAGACTTCTTAAAGACTCAGAGATTAACTTAATTGCCAGACATCATGATATCGAAAGGAAATTTACCAGAAGAGAGAAAGTTAAAGCGATAATAAATGATGGTGTTGGTATAAGGAACATTTTGCAATTCGACATACATAAACCTGAAACGACATTAACTGAAAAGAAGAAGCGCGTTAATGACATAGTAGATAAGGGACTTAACCTCGACCACCTAAAAGGAACTACATTAGATGCAAAGATTGATAATCTAATCACATACTTCAATGAAATTGAAAAAGATGAGAAAGTTGGGATATCAATAGAGGGTTACAAGACGCTATTGACCGACTTGCAATCTACACTTCCAAAATCTAAACAATTTGTTCAAAAAGAGTTTGAGATTCAAACAGACGAAGTAATGGATGCTACGCTCCTTTTAGAGTATAATCTTAAACCTAGAGACATTTTAGAAATTCTTGATGATAGCGACATTAAGGCATTCTGTGATGCAAATGAAATATCGACAAGGGGTAATGAACTCATGAATATCTTAGATTCATATAAAGACTCCCAGAACATAGAACTAGAAAATTATGCCGATATAGCCTATAGGAACGTGAATGCCCTTAAAGATAACGGAATCAAGATAAAAGAATCTGAGCTTGGGTTAAAGTTCGAGGAACTAACCAGAATGTTATTCGTCGAACTGGGGTTAAACGTAGATGAGGAGCTGCGCAAATCAGTAAGTACTTCAAAAGACAAAATCGATATTCTTTTGACAATTGGTGACAAAGAAGTAATTCTCATAGAGTGTAAATCAGTTAAGGAAACAGGATATAATAAATTTAGCTCAGTGTCAAGACAAATTAAATCTTATAAGACTCTCTTAGAAAAGAATGAATATAGAGTAATGAAATCTCTATTGATTGCTCCAGAATTTACTGACGATTTTGTGAACGACGTAGAAATGGATTATGATTTAAATCTATCACTTATCGAAGCATCAACGCTTCTCGGAATTTCAAGAGCATTTAAGAAAAATAAGAAATTGAAAGCTTTTCCATATATGTTACTTATGAAAGACGTTTTGATACATGAGGAACGGATAATTAAAGCATTAAATAAATAGGCAGATGAGCTATATCATTGAGTACAATAGAATAGGTCGCACCTCATTCATCTACATATTCTGAGCCGTTTCATGTTGTTATCGTACTTTTACCATTATATTGTGTGTTATTACTCAATTACATATCACAGAAAACAAAACCCAATTTCATGAAAATGCCTAAGCTTCTTTTCTTCTTGCTAGTTCTTACTGTTATTTCATGTGGAAAGGACGATGGTTCTCCTAAGTCCATTATTATTCGAACAATGACAATAGCAAATCTTCCGCCACTATCTCCAGATGGCACAGCATGGGATATATTTGATCAACCTGATGTAAATGTATTAATCAACGGCGATAATGAATTTAATACCTCGGAATTTGACTTGTCTTAGGTGATTACCATTTCTAACAATATTAGGATTCCTTATGGTAGCAAACTGAGAATTGAAGTCTTTGATAAGGATGCGGCTTTTGGCGATGATAGTATGCTGGATGAGGATTGGGAGGCAGATTTTCCTATAAGTGATACTTCTATTAGTCTGAATGGTTCAGGTTCCACTATTATCATTGATAATTATGAATTGGTTTACTAGAGGAGGTGATCTAGTTGAAAAGGTGTTTTGAGATTAGGCCCATATTTTTATATCTTACAGCACTCAAACATGAACAACATGAAATACATAATTCTACTTTTATACCTTAGCATAACAAGTCTATGTCTTGCACAAGCCCCTGTTGAAAAAGCTCCAATCAACAATGAGGGTGAGGGACCTTTCAATCAATTGATCATTAGGGGAGCTATATTAATAAATAGTACGGGGGCACCGCCAATAGGTCCGGTAGATGTAGTTATAGAAAACAACATCATCAAGAATGTAAAAACGGTAGGTTTTCCTGGCGTAGAAATCGATCCTGAAGGACGTCCAAAACTTAAAGAAGGAGGAAGAGAAATCGATGCGCACGGAAAATATATCCTACCAGGTTTTGTAGATATGCATGGTCATATCGGAGGACGATGGCAAGGAGCGGATGCGGAATATGTATTTAAACTTTGGATGGGACATGGGATAACTACAGTGCGAGATCCTTCAGCAGGAAATGGACTGGACTGGGTGCTAGACCAAAAGGAAATGAGTGCGCAAAATAGGATTACAGCTCCAAGAATAGAGGCATATACTGTATTTGGACAAGGTTCATATGATCCGATCAGCACACCAGAAGAAGCGAGAACATGGGTGAGGCAAAATGCAAAGAATGGAGCGGATGGGATCAAGTTTTTTGGATTGCCGCCTAAATTATTTGCCGCTGCTTTGGATGAAAATAAGAAGTTAGGACTTCGTTCGGCATGTCACCATGCTCAAATGGAAGTAGGTAGATGGAATGTAGTGAACTCCGCTCATGCAGGATTGACGTCAATGGAACATTGGTATGGATTACCAGAAGCCTTATTTGAAAATCAAACACTACAGAATTATCCACTTGATTATAATTATCAAAATGAACAGCACAGATTTGGTGAGGCAGGACGTTTATGGGCGCAAGCAGCAGAACCATATTCTGATCACTGGAATGATGTTATGGATGAATTGATTTCTTTAGATTTTACGATAGATCCTACGTTCAATATCTATGAAGCTAGTCGTGACCTACAAAGAGCAAGAAGAGCAGAATGGCACGAAGAATATACAACCCCTAGTTTATGGAGGTTTTATCAGCCCAGTAAAAAATCACACGGATCATACTGGCACTTTTGGGGTACGGAAGAAGAAGTGAGTTGGAAAAAGAATTACCAATTATGGATGACGTTCATCAACGAATATAAAAATAGAGGTGGTCGAGTAACCGCAGGCTCTGATTCTGGATTTATATTTCAACTTTATGGATTTGGCTACATCCGAGAATTGGAGTTGTTGCGCGAAGCGGGATTTCATCCATTAGAGGTCATACGATCTGCGACACTCCATGGAGCAGAAGCACTAGGCATGGATGATGAAATAGGGAGTATTGAAGTAGGTAAAAAGGCAGATATTATCATAATCGATGAAAATCCACTTCAAAACCTTAAAGTGTTTTACGGTACAGGAGCTATAAAACTTACAGAAGACAATGAGGTAGTGCGAGTTGGTGGAGTTCTATACACCATCAAAGATGGAATCATCTATGATGCAAAACAATTATTGGAAGATGTGAGAACGATGGTGAAACAACAAAAAGAAGAGGAAAACTTTGAAATATTTCAACCTGGAATGAAACCGAAAAAATAGTAATAGGAATGAATAGTTTATTAGACAGACTATTCAGCAAAACTTTTAGAAACGTGCTTAATTATTATTAGCAATATTAGAAAGAATCATTTCTTAACAAAATAGGTTCTACTGCCATTTTATAGTGAATATCTACTCCCATAAGAAATGGGTATGGATTAAATATTAAATATTAAAACGTAAATCGCTATCAAAACAATTTCTGCAAACATTAAAAAGGATAACCAAAGAATAGCCTTAGGAATGGTAGATTAATAAAGATACAATATTATACGCTGGTATTTTATTTTTCTATGAGGCAAAAAACGTAGGCAATGCAGGGCATTGACGAGGCTTTTTAACGATGTAGAAAGGAAAAATAACAAGTAGAATGTGTAATCTTATTATTGAATCATTCCTTATCCAGTTTTTGGTATTTTTCTTTTGAATTGATGAATGATCTTCCAAATAAAGACCAACTGATAAAAACAGGATTTCCTATGTTCTATACTTACCTGACCGGCACGGTAAGGCAGGGCCACGGGAAATTTCGTTTACGGAAAATTTAACACCAGATTAAACAGGCATTGGAAACTGGACTGAAGATCAATTTAAGAAAGCAATGCTCCAAGGGAAATCTAAGGGACTAGAAGGTGGGCGATTACTCTTACCTCCGATGCCTTGGTATAATTATTCATTCCTAAAGGATGAAGATGTGCATGCGATCTATATTTAATATTTACAAAACCTATTTGAAATGTTGTTCCAGTAGCTGTTTTGCCCAAGTCTACTAGTTATTAACCAATCCCCAACACATCTGCCATTGTAAACAATCCTTCCTTATTGTGTAAAAATTCAGCTGCCATGACCGCTCCTTGAGCAAAACCATCTCTAGATTTTGCTTTATGGATAATATCGATCTCATCAATAGAAGAAGAATATTTTATCTTATGTGTACCAGGAGCTGAATCGACTCTTACGGATTTGATGTGGACTTTATCAGTTGCTTCTATGTTTTTTGACCAACCGGATTTTCTTTTTAGATGTTCAGATATTCCTTCGGAAAGAGTGATGGCAGTTCCACTAGGAGCATCGACTTTGGAAGTATGATGAATCTCTTTCATGCTTACGTCATAATCCCATTGAGAGTCCATGAGCTCTGCAAGACGCTTGTTGACAGCAAAGAAGATGTTTACACCTACACTAAAGTTAGATGCATAAATCATCGTCCCCTTATGTTCATTGAGGCTAGCTATGGCTTTGTCCCAATCCGCTAACCATGCGGTTGATCCGCATATTACTTTTACACCCGCTTCGAAGCATTTGGTAATATTTGCAAAAGCAGATTCTGGATTTGTAAATTCTATAGCAAGGTCTACTTTCTCTTTCTTTAGATTTTCGATCGTGAATTCACCTTTATTTTCATTATCAATCTTCATAACTATATGGTGTCCTCTTTGAAGCGCTATCTTTTCAATGGTTTTACCCATTTTTCCGTATCCTATTATTGCTATATTCATTTCTGTTTTTTATAAATCAATTGCCAAAATTCATTTTCCTTTTTCAAAGAAATGTCAAATATACCACCACAATCGAAAGAAAGAAGAAAACATGGTTTTAGAGATTATCTTTGTGTAGAAATTATTGAGTTTTTTAGTTGACGAATTGTTGAGTTGTTGTATTATGACTACTA
Organism: Halioglobus sp.; assembly: GCA_047628935.1. GTDB lineage: Bacteria > Bacteroidota > Bacteroidia > Chitinophagales > Saprospiraceae > CAJXUU01. The sequence goes on from JBLHWH010000137.1 coordinate 9,072, forward strand.
TTTAAATTGTGAGAGAATTGAAAAGTAAAAAGTCAATATGTTAAATTGTAAAAAAAGTAAAGCGAATAATCTAAAGGTGAAACGGGTTTATAGTTGAAAAGTGAAAGCGCATATTATCCCGCATGGTTGCTATTCGGAGCAATGAGTGTTTTCTGCGAAAGCCATCTCTCATACTAAGCTATAATATTATGCTTAGTCGTGGGTCTGCAAGCAAGCCAAACTTTGGTCAAAAAGCGAAAAGACCAAGTAGTCAAAAAGTGAAATGATCTAAAAATCTAAAAGCAAAGCGATCTAATAGTCTAAAAGTCGAAACATCTAAAAGTAAAACGGTCTAACAATCTAAAAGTAAAACGATTAAAAAGTCAAAAAGCAAAACAGTCTAAAATATTAACAAACATGGCATATAAAAATGATATCTTTCTCAGAACAGTAAATGGTGAGCAAACAGAAAGACCTCCCGTATGGTTGATGAGACAAGCAGGTAGAATTCTTCCTCAATATAGAGCGGTAAGAGCTAGATTGTCTGGATTTATCGAGTTGGTTACTACACCTGATTTGGTTGCAGAAGTGACGATTCAGCCGGTGGATGAGTTGGGAGTAGATGCTGCGATCATCTTTTCTGATATCCTCGTGATTCCAGAATGTATGGGGCTTCCGTATGAAATGATAGAGAAGCAAGGGCCATATTTTCCCACTACAATCGAGTCAGAAGCGGATATAGATAAGTTAGATTTTGGAGCGCTGGCTGCCGAGAAACTAGAATACGTATTCAATGGATTAGATATCACAAAGAAGGAACTGAATGATCGAGTACCGTTGATCGGTTTTAGTGGTGCGCCGTTTACGCTTTTTTGTTACATGGTAGAGGGAAGTGGAAGCAAGACTTTCTCGAAAGCAAAGAAGCTGATTTATCAGAATCCCGAGGCAGCCCATAAATTAATGTCAAAACTGACTGAGACAATCATAGCTTATACCAAGCTGAAAGCAAAACATGGAGCGGACGTAATTCAGATATTTGATTCTTGGGCAGGAGTATTGGATGAGCAGATGTATCGTTCTTTTTGTATCCCATATTTAAAACAGATAAATGATGCGCTTCAAGCGGAAGGGATTCCCACAATCGTATTTAGCAAAGGAGCTTGGTTTGCATTAGAGGACATTGCTAATATAGGTTCGAATGTAATTGGTATCGATTGGAACATGAGTACTGGCTTTGTAAGAGAAGTATTAGGTCAAAATAGGGTAGTGCAAGGTAATCTAGACCCTTGTTTGTTATATGCTGATCATAAAGAAATAGAAGATAAAGTCACAAAAATGATTGATGCATTTGGTGGGAACCATATTGTGAATCTTGGTCATGGAGTGTATCCTGATACACCGCTAGATGGTGTGAAAGCATTTGTGAATACAGTGAAGGATTATAAGAAAGGGTAATGTGACCATTTTTTATTTGGTGTTCCTCATTATTTGGGATTTTCAAGTCTTAGGATAGGCAAGCCCAAATAATTCGAAGACGCGATTTTTGTGGTCTTGATATTAGTTTAATAGTAGAGTTGTAATGATAGGGTGAGTTGAAAGGTGGATTTGGGAATGATCGGCCTTACCAATCTTTGTAAGCTTGGGAATCCTTTTGTATATGATTATAATATGAATATGTCAGACGCTCTTTGAGATGTAAGACATGTCGTCTTTGATTTTTTGATTTCGATTATTATTTGACTAGATGGAACTAATCTCTCTTGTTTCGCATTTATGACCTCAATATCCGCAACTGACCTGTCTTATTTTTAGATAATGGATCAGAATTTGCGTTAACAAACTAAATAGAACATATGGAGAATCCGACCTACACACCTACAAGAGCACAAATATCAAGATCAGCAATACAAAGACTGCATGTAAGTATGCGTCATTTGTTTATGCGTGGAGGGTATAAGCCACTGGGAGTGTCAGGTGAGACGATGATTAGTTCTATGTTGGCATTGAAGCCAGAGATCTATGGATCTATTGCAGATGAAGAGCGAGTAGAGTTGAGTGGATTGCTGTATATCTTTCAAAGACTACCGATTGGAATAGAAACATGTAGATATGTGAAGTTAACAAGTAGAGAAGGGTTTGAAGACAGCAACTTCGAGGCAATAGTGCCATCCAAAAGAAGAAGGAATTGCTATAAAGTAGATGATGAGCAGATGTTCATCGAGATGACTAGAGGTAGAAGTGATATCTTTGATGTGCTGACTCACCTGACATTCTTATTTATAGAAGCCGAGAAAATCAGGGGGAATAGCCTTGATTCTAAAGGACGAAAAGTTAGGTCATGGAAGATGCTAGAGGAGATTATCCAAAAGATAGATAGAGGTGAGAAATATGATAAACAAGTAGGATATACTTATTTGAGCACTGTCCTTGGTAGAACATTTGACGAAACTGCTCAAGCGTGTGAGAATTTTGAGAAAGCATCGGGTGTCAATTCATTATTCTCGATAGTGTATTGGCTTGGTTATCGATCCATGGAAGAGTATTTAGAAAACAATGATCGAGAAATAACATTTTCCTCTGCTCTGAGAGAGAAATTAGGACATCACTTATACGGTGAAATTTGGGCTTTCCAAATTAAGGATTATCTTTTCAAAAATGGATTGTTTGACAAACAAGTCCATGTAGTAAGCGCCAATTTACATAGTGTAATGAACTCATTGTATGCTGATCATGTGCTCAATGGAAAATCAAAGTATGAAAATATAGAAGATATTGCTGAAGACTTGTCTCAGTCAGAAAATAGAGCCAAGAGAGCAATGGTCACTAAATATGCGCTCAAAAATGGTATGTCCGTTCTTCACGATAATAATGGGACAAATATTTCAGTGCAGATTATAGATTGTAGTCAGATAGATTACAAAATCTTACCTGAAGAATTAAAAGGATCTAAAAATTTAGAAGATATTGTTATCATAGTCATGGATTATGCATTTGGTCAACAAGCGTATGAAACCATGGACGAACTGCTTAAACCATATGAATCTAGAAAAGAGAAAAAACTCATGGATGTACGATCTATCAACATCATGGGTAAAGCCGGTATTCTATCCGGTAAAAAAGGAGATATCATGATCCCTAATGCTCACATCTTTGAAGGAAGCGCTGATAACTATCCATTCAAGAATGCGTTGACGATAGAGCAATTTAAAGATAATGAAATCGAATCGTTTGGTGGACCAATGATAACTGTCTTGGGTACATCATTACAAAATAAAGATATACTAAGTTACTTCCTTAAGTCTTCTTGGAAAGCAAGCGGACTAGAAATGGAAGGTGCACATTATCAAAAAGCTATACAAGCGGCAAGCGCAATAAGGAAATCAATATCTGAGGATGTAGAATTAAGATATGCTTATTATGCGTCGGATAATCCGCTGGAAACAGGAAGTACTTTAGCTTCTGGTAGTCTTGGGATGGATGGAGTAAAACCTACTTATATGATCACACTCGCAATGTTGAAGGGGATATTTGGATAGGAAATTTTTAAGTTAGACTTTTAGGTATTCGTGTATTTAGGAAGAAAACGTCTAAATATGTATCTCTGAAGGGGTGAGGTTTCCACATCGATGGGTTTCAACCCATCGATATCATAGTGCGGTTATTTTAAACTATGAAGGTGTGACATTATAATAAGTCAGAACAATGAATTTAGTAAATATTTGGTAGTTAGATTTTAATTAACCCTTTCAGGATTTGTTGGTCTCAAATGAGATTTGAAACCACGTACCTCCACTAGATAAAATCATTTATATCTTTGTTATTAAAAGGGAAGGATAAAGTTCGAAGAGAGAGTCCTACAGTGAGATGTTTAACGGCACATTTGATATAGGCAGGTGATTTTGGAGCAAGGGTTTTGGATCATTTAGAAAATGGACTATAACTGATGAGGTGGTTCAGGAATATATAGAGGTACACCGAAAAGACCCAAATGAAGCGGAGGGTAATTTCTTTTTAGAATGATAAAAGCCGACTTCCGTCGGGTCAATAAATCCACCTACTTCAAGTAGATAATATTTTTAATTATTTAAATTAATGCTAACATTTAAATAACGATTCAAAACGCATAAAATCACCAAATCTCTAAACCTTCTTCACCAAATAAACAACTACTGGGAAGTGATCTGAATATCCTGCCTGATACTTATCACCTGAGAATGTACGGAATGGATAACCTTTATATTGACCAGACCTTTGGATGAGGTACTTTTTATTGAATATCTGTGCTTTGTAATAGAAGTAGCCATCATCTTCTTTATCCAATAAGCCAGGAGAAACTATGATCTGATCAAATAAACTCCAATTGTCTCTGTAAGCGTTACTACCTAGTCCTCTTCTATATGGATCATACATGGGGTTAAACATGTCAGATGATGAATTGACGTCTTTGATTTTACCTTTTGCTCTCAATACAGACTTTAAACTTTTACTTGTAGGATCATCATTAAAGTCACCCATGACCAATACTTTTACATCAGGATTTATTGATTTTAGTTTATCTACTATTTCTTTTACCTTTTCGGCAGCTTTATTTCTTCTAGGAGCTGATCTTTTTTCTCCTCCACTTCTTGATGGCCAATGATTTATTAAAACATGGGTAGTGTCTCCGTCAAGTACACCTGTAACGTGCATGATCTCACGAGTGCGTAGTGTGTCTCCATCATCAAATATGTAGTTCATATTTTCCATTTCTACATTCAAAAAAGTGAAGTGAAGCGGATTGTAGAGCATTCCAACATCAATTCCTCTTCTATCGGGACTATCTCTGTGTACAATTTGATAGTTTCTATCCTTTATAGCGTCCTGTTTGACTAGGTCTTCTAGAACTCGTTTGTTTTCGATTTCAGAGACTCCAAGTATTGATACGCCTGCAGGTGTTACATCTAGGCCCATTTGACTGATTACGTAGGCCATATTTGCTTGCTTCTCATTGTACTTTTCTTCTGTCCACGCTTTTTTGCCCCAAGGCGTAAATTCAGAATCATAGATTGTAGTATCTCTTTCGAAATCAAATAGATTTTCCAAATTATAAAAACCTACAGATACAGCTTTGAACTGTGTATCTTGAGAGGAGACAGTGGATGTGAAGAATATTGAAAGGACTAAGAGGTAGAGGACTTTATGCATTGTTTTTATATTAAGTTTGCAAATATAGATTTTAAAGTTTCTCATTATGTAATACTGCCAACAGATTTACATATAATTAATATGTTATTCTAGTATATGTTAGAGATGAAGCATTACTTTTGTGGCAAATTGTAAATAATATCAATGATTAGACGCAACACATTTATACTAGTAATGCTGTTTTCGGTATTTAGTATTTGTTTAACTAATGCCCAGACTATTGTGGGGAAGATACTTTCATCTTCTAATACCCCACAGGTAGGAGCATTAGTAAATATTGGAGGATCAGAAGCAGTAACAAACGCCACGGGTGCTTTTAGAATATTAGGTTTGCCACTAGGTTCTTATACTATGAAAGTAGAATTCGATGGTAAAGAGTATACTAGAGGAAGAGTTACGATAAGACAGGAGGAAACAGTGCTAGGGGACCTTTTGTTAGTTGGTAAAAGAATTTATCTTTTAGGAGAGGAGAGAAAAGAACCTATTACTAAGAATACTAAGAACATAGATAATATGATTCTAGATACCAGTAATGATAGTATTATTGACAATAGGGTAGAAATGGAGTTGGATATTGCTGTGATTACAATAAATGCTGATAATGTTGGTGGTGATGATCAAGGTCAGCAATACTCAAGTTTATTGACAGCAGGTAGAGATCCGTTTAATGCGGCGGCTGCTTTTAACTTTAGTAGTGGAAGATTCTATGCTAGAGGGTATAACAATGAAGATAGACATGTATATCTAAACGGATTTGCTGTGAATGATCTAGATGACGGTAGAGTATCATGGGCAGTATGGGGTGGATTGAATGATGTACTAAGAAATCAAACTATTAATAATACATTAAAACCAACATCATTTGGTTTCGGTGGTGTAGGGGGTGCTAACTTTATAGATACTAGAGCATCCGTACAGCGTCCGGGTACTAAGATCGTATATAATAGGTCAAACAGAGCCTATACTAACAGATTAATGGTTACTCATAATTCTGGGGAGCAAGAAAATGGATGGAGTTATTCACTTTCTGCCAGTCGTAGATGGGGGGATACTGGATATATCAAAGGAACATTCTATGATGCATATGCTTTTTTTGCTTCAGTAGAGAAGAAGATTAATAATAAGCACTCGATTGGTCTGACCGTATTAAATTCTCCTTCGAGTAGAGGTAGGTTTTCTGGAAGTGTTCAAGAAGCGTATGATCTAGCTGGTTCTAATTATTATAATGCCAACTGGGGATATCAAAATGGTGAGGTAAGAAATGCAAGAGTAAATAATTCAAATCAACCTATCGGGATATTAAGACATGATTGGAAAATCAGCGATAAGGTTAGTCTAAGAACTACTGCAGCTGGTGAAATCGGAACTTTTGGTAGTACAAGGTTAGATTGGTATAATGCCAGTGATCCTAGGCCGGATTACTATAGAAAGTTGCCTAGTTTCTACAGTCGTGTTGGATTGAACGAACTTGCTGATGATGTAGCGGCAAAATTTAGTGGTAGTGAAGAAGGTCGACAATTGGATTGGGACAGAATGTATTTCATTAATAAACAAAGAAATGTAACAATAGAAAATGCTAACGGCACAGGGGAAGCCTTGACGGGTGGACTTGCGGCGTATATAGTTGAAGAACAACATTTTGATAATGAAAAGTATAATATCAATACCAACTTACAAGCTGTAATTTCAGATAGATTTACATTGTCTGGAGGACTAGAGTATTTATATGAGAATGTTCATAATTACAAGATATTAGATGATCTTTTAGGAGCAGACTATTATGTTGATTTGAATGTGTTTGCACTGAGAGACTTTCCTGGGAATACAGATGTAGCCCAAAATGATCTTCAAAATCCAAATAGGATATTGCAAGTGGGAGACAAGTTTGGATGGAATTATGATATCGTTACTCAGCGAGCGGGTGGTTGGTTACAAGGAGAGTATAGTTTGAATCAACTTGACCTATTTGCAACGGTAGAGTTGAGCAATACTTCCTTTTATAGAAATGGATTTTATCAGAGTGGTTTGTTTCCGGATAATTCTTTAGGAAAATCAGAAACGCAATCTTTCTCGAATTATGGATTGAAAACTGGGTTTACATATAAACTGGATGGAAGAAATTATTTTTATGGAGTCGGTACGATGAGAACTAGAGCGCCATTTAGCCGGTTTGCATTCTTGTCACCGAGGACTAGAAATGAATTAGTTAAAAACCCTACAAATCAAAAGATCCAAGGTTTCGAAGCTGGTTACATATTTAGGTATGCTGGTCTGAAGGGTAGAATTAGTGGCTACTATACTACATTCCAAGACCAAATCGAAAATAATAGTTTCTACAACGATCAAGAAAGAACTTTTGTCAATTTTATATTGGCAGGAGTTGATAAAAGGCACCAAGGAATTGAGCTAGGGTTAGAAGCAAAGATTACAAGCACACTGAGTGTAGACTTTGCAGCGGCAGTAGGAGCTAATCAATATACTTCTAGACCACTTGGTACTTATACGCAAGATAATGATGCTAATATATTGGCTGAGGATAGACTTATATACATCGAGAACTTCTATGTTCCTGGGCCACAGCAAGCATATTCTTTAGGACTGGACTATAGATCACCAAAATATTGGTTTGTTAGTTTGAATTTGAATCACTTTAGAGAAATCTATCTTGATTTTAATCCTGATAGAAGAACAGATGAAACAGTAGCGGGCTTATTACTACCAGATAGAAATGAGACATTCCAAAATGTAATTAGTCAAGAAAAACTTCCTTCACAATTTACTTTAGATTTCTTTGGAGGTAAGTCATGGAAAATAGATAATTACTTTCTTAACCTAACCTTGGGAATCAATAATATATTAAACAATAAAGGATTCAGAACTGGGGGCTTCGAACAAGGAAGATTCGACTACGAAGGATATGATATAGACAGATTCCCACCAAGATATTTTTACTCATTTGGTACGACATATAGTGCTGGATTAACGTTGAGATTCTAAAAGAACCCCTTTACTTTAACAGACAATAAAAAATTTGTAATGAATACAATAAATAAATTTTTCTTTTTACTGATTATCGTATCAGCATTGTTTATCACTTCATGTGTAGATAATGATTTTGATGAGCCGGAGAATACATTAGTAATTGAAGATGCTGATATTATGTCTATTGGTGATCTTTTGGCATTATTACCTTCTAATGGGGGCATAGTTTTAGACGAAAGTGCTATAGGTGCGGAAGTTAAATATATAAAGGGAACAGTAACAGCAGATGATGCATCTGGTAACTTTTTCAAGACAATAACATTTCAAGATGAAACTGCAGCATTAAGTATCGCGGCGGATAGAAATGAATTGAATGCTGAATTTCCTGCAGGGAACTCTATATATGTAAGGCTTAATGGACTTACATTAGGTTACGACGCAAACTTGCCAAGGTTAGGCTACGTTATAGAAGACGATCGATTACAAAGAATTCCAGATCTTTTAGTTAATGATTTTATGATTGCTGGAGGTGTAGGAGAAGTAATTGATCCTAGAGTGGTGACAATTTCTGAAATAAGCCAGAATTCTGATGTTTACTTCAATAAACTTGTATCAATAGAGCAAGCTGAATTTACTTTGGGATTTGTAGGTCAACCATATGCTGATGCTGATAACCCAGATGGTCCTCAAAGTACTAACGCAATGATAGAGGATTGTGATGACAATGAAATAATTCTTAGGAATAGTGGGTTTTCCGATTTTGCTAGAGAGATTATACCTTCAGGAAGTGGAAAAGTAACAGGTATAATTAGTGTTTTTAATGATGATTTGCAGAT
>JBLHWH010000138.1:0-18045 GCA_047628935.1 Halioglobus sp.
GAACCTGATATTTTTAAACAAAAGCCAGATGAATTTAAAAACCTTTTCTTAATTTTACCTAAATCTAATCTTATAAGCTAGCTTCTCTTTGCAACCTTGTGAAACTTGACAACAAACAACTAAAAAAAGGACTTCTACCCATGTTGGAATTTCAGCTATCATTTTTTATTAAACTAGAAATCTATTTATCGTAATAACACTTCACCATCCATTTCAATTGGAGTATTCACTTTCATCACACTTAATATTGTAGGTGCTATATCTCCTAATTTCCCATCTTTAATTTTTAGCCCTTTTAGATCCTCATCGTTTGTTAAGAAGAAAATAGGGACTAGATTCGTAGTATGCGCAGTGTTAGGAGAGCCGTCAGGATTGATCATAACATCACTATTCCCATGATCAGCAATAATGATGATGCTATATTTATGATCAAGCATTGTAGGGACTAATCTGCTCAAACATCCATCGATGAAATTCGCTGCTTTTTTGCCTGCTTCGAAGTCACCCGTATGCCCTACCATATCTGTGTTGGCATAATTGAGACAGATGAAATCAGGCGTCTCTTCTTTGATATTAGTGATCAGTTTATCAGTTACTTCTTGTGCACTCATTTCTGGTTGGAGGTCATATGTAGCCACATTTGGAGATTTAGCCATTATTCTATGTTCGCCTTTATATGGTTCTTCTCTTCCTCCTGAGAAAAAGAAAGTAACATGTGGGTATTTCTCTGTTTCAGCAATCCTTACTTGCGTCAATCCATGAGCAGAAACGACTTCTCCAAGTGTATTGACTAGATTGTCTTTTTCGAATATGATATTCAATCCCTCAAAACTAGCATCGTATTTTGTCATCGTGAGATAATTCAATCTCAGCTTACACATATCATGCTCTGGAAAATCTTGTTGTGTTAGCGCCTTGGTAATTTCTCTTGGCCGATCTGTTCTATAATTATAGAAAATCACAGTATCATCGGTTTGTATGTTACCTATATTTTTACCATCCTCTGTTTTTTGAAGTGCTTCCATAAACTCATCGGTGATATCTTTATCATATTTTGATTGTACAGATGCTAAGAAATTATCAGTAGCTACTCCTTTTGCATTGACCATAAGATGATATGCTTTTTGCACACGTTCCCACCTATTGTCTCTATCCATTGCATAATATCTACCTATTACAGTCGCTATCTTAGCATTGGTACCAGCTATATGATCTTCCACTGTTTTTAGATAATCATATCCACCTTTTGGATCTGTATCTCTGCCATCCAAAAAAGCATGGATAAAAACTTCGACATCACTGTCTTTGAGGATGTCACATATAGCAAGTAAATGGTTGATATGTGAATGAACCCCACCGTCTGAAACAAGCCCAAGAAGATGAATTCTTTTAGTAGTTGTGCTTGCTTTTTCGATTCCGGCCTGTATGATTAGATTATCTTTAAGCGTGTTTTCTCGGATCTCTTTATTGATTCTAGCCAACTCTTGGTATACTACCCTGCCTGCGCCAATATTTAGATGACCGACTTCTGAATTTCCCATTTGACCTTCAGGAAGACCTACTTCTTCGCCAAATGTGATCAGTTCTGCGTTGGTATATTGTTTATATAAATTATCTACAAATGGAGTATCTGCTTGCGCTAGGGCGCTTACTTTTGGGTCTTTACCATGTCCCCATCCATCCAGGATGATGAGTGCTGCTTTTCTTGTCATGTCGTTGTAATGTCTCTTTTCGGTGTAAATGTAATGGTTTTTCTAGACTAGAATGGACTTTACCTTACATGTGTAGCGCTTCCTATTTTTATTTCTAAGGCTCCATTTTTTGTATAGTCAATTGCGTAGACCTAGACTACAGAAATCATCTTTTCCCCATTATAGTTCCATCCCACCCTGCCTGTGTATTATTAATTTCTAGTTCGGATAAGTTCTATCTATCATACTGGTCAACGCTCCTTGTCATCCAATAAGTCATTTTCCTGAGCGTAATTTTCTAATCGCTTCTTTTTCGAAACTTTCAAAATCAAATTTTTCCCCTTTTTTCATAATGCCAATTTATTATTTTAGTAAAAAAGATCCTAAATTTTGACTACCCCACCGCAAGCGGATGGAGCATTCGCCAAATTTTTTCCAACCTAAAGGTCGGAAATCGGATCTTTTTTGTGATAAGGCGTTTTTATGCAAAAACATCTTTTTATGACTCCGACGCAAGCATCGGAGAATTTAAGTATTAAATTGACACACTTTTTAAATACACTCTCTATAAATTCTATATTTGAATTCTAAAATCTTCTTGAATTAAAAAACTAATGGACAAGCGCAATTATTTTTTACTTGGTATTACTTTATTACTGTGCACTCAATTAACAGCACAAGTAGGTATAAACACAGACAATAGTGCGCCAGATTCATCTGCCATGTTGGAAATCAAAAGTACGGACAAAGGTTTTTTATTGCCTCGGTTGACTACGGAACAATTTGAAAATATCCAAAATCCAGCCAATGGCTTAATGGTGTTTTGTGCGGATGATAACAAGTTTTATGCATACATAGAAGAAGGTGACAAATGGAAGGCATTGGCCTATGAAGAGGAGAAGATAATTCCGATACCGACTATGGGCTATTCTACACCTACTTCCTATCCCAATATGACTGCAATCTGGGCAGATGAATTTAATGATAGTAGTCTCGATACTACAAAATGGAATTATCAAATAGGGGACGGATGTCCAGCTCTTTGTGGCTGGGGCAATAATGAATTGCAATACTACAAGGAGGAAAACACCTCTTTACAGAATGGTTGTCTGATCATAGAAGCCAAGGAAGAAACAGAAGGGACTAGCAATTATACCTCCTCTCGAATCAATACGCAAAATAAATTTAGTCTTAATTATGGACGTGTAGATATACGGGCTGCTTTGCCTGTTGGGAAAGGAATATGGCCTGCATTATGGATGCTTGGTGATAATATTTCAACAGTAGGCTGGCCTCAATGTGGCGAAATCGATATCATGGAAATGATAGGTGGCAATGGTCAGGAAAATACTGTCCATGGCACTACGCATTGGTGGGACAATGAATTCCCAGCAAATTATGGAGGAAGTTATACCTTACCCAATGGGATATTTAATGATGAATTTCATGTCTTTACGATCACCTGGGATGCTCAATTTATTAGATGGTATGTAGATGATGTCCAGTTTCATATCATTGATATTGCTCTTCCCCTCCTTGATGAGTTGCAAGGTGATTTTCACTTTCTTTTTAATATTGCTGTGGGTGGGAATTGGCCAGGTAATCCCGATGGGACTACATTTTTTCCTCAGCATTTAATTGTAGATTATATTCGGGTGTTTCAGGACAATTGAATTAATTTCATCTACAGATAATAGTGCAACATTAAATGAAGGGAAAACTAAAGTAGAAGGCTCTATAACTTTTGGTGGGCACTTCAGGATCTGGGGTAGCCTCTGGATCTGCCTCATAAGTAACGAGAAACTCACATCCTATTACCCCAAGATTTATCGCTCCTGTACAAATATAACTGACTAGCGGTGGGGACGTTTTTAAGCAAGGCAACTTTCATCTTAAGAGGCGGTATAAGAAAAAGTTGGACTGCTTATTAAAGAGTATAATGCACAAGACAAAAAAGGGTGATTTTTTATCATGAATTTAGGGTTTCAAATAAAAATTCACTTTAAGGTAGTGAAACTATAAATAATTGAAAAGGAAATAATTGAAAATCAGTGATTTAAGTAATATTCAAAAGCGTTTTCTTTTTTTACTACAATCTATCTGTAGAGATATTAATTATTCACTTTATAATTAGCCACAATAACCACTCGCATATGAATAAATAAACTGCGGGTCCCAATGGTTGTCTTTTCCAAAAAGCATTCTAACAAGCTTTTCTCCTTTTTTTAATCCAGCACGTTCTAAAAACTCGATACCTTCTTTATTTTCAGCTGGCAACATTGTTCTCATTCCTATTTTTGAGTGTTTAAGTTTCAATAATTCGATTCCTGCCTTTTCATCCTTTGATATAATAAGTCCCCGACTAAAGTTAGGAAGATAAAACCCTAGCAACTCATTTTTAGAATTGAAATATCCGAGCCCATCAGAATAATATTTACCAATCAAAAGCGATCTGTTTTCTGAGTTTACTTCTTGATCCAATTTGTACACTTCTACCAAATCATCATCGGCTAGTTTTCTAATAGAATTTGAAGTGGGGAAATTAAGTGCGGTTTCAGAATCAAAACAATGATATTCCGAGATCTTTCTAAATCCAACTTTTTGATAGACGGAAGCACCAAGTGGTGTCGCAATTAATAATCGAGTTTCGCACCCGATTGAAATTAGATGATCAACAAGAAATTTTGTCATCTGAAAACCTAATCCTTTTCCTCTGTATGGCTCAGAAACAATGATGTTCGCCAACCACCCAATTTTATCCTTCATGAATGCATTCCCGGCACCGATAATCTGATCATCGTGAATCATAACGAATGCATGGAAATATTCTTCATCTATGTATTCATTTAAGAATTGCTCATAATCAAATCCCCAATTGAGTGGTGGAAGAGTATTGAGTCCTGGTATTTCTGATTTATTTAGGGTTTTTATTTTCATTCGTCTTTTATACACCTTACAGAGAAAACCAGTTCAAGTGCACTACCGGTAAGACTGATACTTGTATTAGCAGAGAATAAAGTTAGTCCACTTCATATATTGCCTTGGACTACTTGATTAGTAGTCCAAAAAGAATTAGCACTTAATCCACCCAAAATATCAATTTCTATCGAAAGGTATTAAATCCGCTATTATTAATTGGTAGAAAACAACCTTCAATTGTTCCATTGATGAATATCCTTTTGAGAAAACTTGATTTTTCTTCATCTGTATTTATTATCCTTACTTCTGTTTGCTTTGGCAAGCATTTAGTCTTATTTAATAATTCGATCTTATATCTCACAACTCATAAATATCGCGAAATTCCGGAACAGTATTTACATTTTAGAAGAAAGCATCAATATTTCAACAAAAAAATATAATTTTTAGAAAGAAAATAGATATTATTATAACTATCAGTTTATCAATAGGTTAATAATATATGGTTTGATTTATTATCCAAATATATCCAGATAGATACGTATATAACCGTATATAACCGTGTATACCCGTTTAAAGTACGGTTATCCGCTCCTTCTCCCCTCATCTTTGTATTGTCAACAAATTTAAACAGCCACACGGCTATTAATTTTTATTTATTACTCATCCCGCTTAATATTTTAGGGATATAAAAATTTCACGTTATGAATACATTAAAGAACTCCGTAACACTTATCGGAAACTTAGGAAAAGAAGTAGAATTGAAAGAACTTGCATCTGGAGGCAAAGTAGCAAAAATCTTAATCGCTACGAATGACTATTACAAAAACAATAAAGGTGAGCCTGTAACAGATACACAATGGCACAATCTTGTAGCGTGGGGAAAAACTGCTGAGTTGATGGCAGACATGCTATCAAAAGGAAGTGAAGTAGCCATACAAGGAAAACTAGTACACAGAAGCTACGAAGACAAAGACGGTAACATGAGATACATCTCGGAAGTAAAAGTCAATGAATTCATGAAAGTATCTCGCCAAGAAAAAGAAGCGGTACCGTTCTAGAATCTATTTAAAATTGTAAAGATGTTTATTTGTGAAGTTGTTTTTTGTAATAATGGTTGTTTAACATTAATACAATTGAACAACTTCGCAGATTATCACTTTATAACTAGTCACTAAACTAACAGATTAGAAAAGGACGTATCGATTCTTTTCTTATATTTGTTTTCTTTTAATATGTTACTTCAAACAAGTCAGTGAATGAGCCTTAAACGGAAGTAATAAATTACTAAAAACTCAACTAAAATATAATCATGTCAAAAGAAAGAGAAGAAAAGCTAAAAGCGCTGAAGCTTACAGTTGATAAGCTAGACAAGACATATGGAAAAGGTACCGTAATGAAACTTGGCGACAAGCAAGTAGTACAGACAGAAGTAATTTCAACAGGTTCGCTTGGTTTGGATATTGCACTCGGAATAGGAGGCTTTCCAAAAGGTAGAGTCGTAGAAATATATGGACCAGAATCATCTGGTAAAACGACACTCGCAATACACGCCATCGCTGAATGTCAAAAAGCGGGTGGTATAGCAGCCTTCATTGATGCAGAGCATGCATTCGATAGGTTTTATGCTGAGGCCTTAGGAGTAGATACAGAAAATCTTTTGATCTCTCAACCAGATAATGGTGAGCAAGCATTGGAAATTGCTGAGAACTTAATCCGTTCTGGAGCGATAGATATTCTTGTTATTGATTCTGTGGCAGCACTAGTTCCTAGAGCTGAGATAGAAGGAGAGATGGGAGATTCTAAAATGGGTCTTCAGGCGAGATTGATGTCGCAGGCATTGAGAAAGCTTACAGGTACAATCGGACGTACAGGATGTTGCTGTATATTTATCAATCAATTGAGAGAGAAGATCGGTGTAATGTTCGGTAATCCAGAAACCACAACAGGTGGTAACGCCCTTAAATTCTATGCATCTGTGAGGATCGATATCAGAAGATCAGGATCTGCGATCAAGGATAAAGAAGGTAATGTGATGGGGAATATGGTAAAAATAAAGGTTGTGAAAAACAAACTTGCACCACCATTTAGAATCGCAATGGCAGACATCATGTACGGAGAAGGAATTTCAAAAATAGGTGAAATTCTTGACCTTGGTGTAGAAAAAGATGTAGTCGGAAAGAGTGGATCATGGTTCAGTTACGAAGGGACAAAGATTGCCCAGGGTAGAGAATCAGCGAAAAATTTCCTAAAGGACAATCCAGAGGTAACTGCTGAGATAGAAGGAAAAATCCGCGCAATATACAATGACGAAATAGAGGAAGTGTCAGAAACTAAAGTTGAGGCATAATATATACTCTGTAACTAATATTTGAAAAGGCATTGTGGTAATTCGCAATGCCTTTTTTTGTAAGCGGTCTATCTTCTGAATTTATTGCAAGTGCCGAACCCTATCAGCGCAAGTCCTTATTGAGCTAACGATTCAGAGGCATAAGTGTCATAAAGTCATCCGCATTTACTTTTTAGCGATACAATTTGCAATTGATCCCAAACCATACAAACACTATTCAGCTTATTTAATATATTCGTCAAAATTCAATATTAATATTAACAGATGTTTATATCAAAGACGAATATTATAACACTTCTCATTACCACATTGGCAGCAATAGTAGTCGTTGGTCAAGAGGTCCAAATAAATGAAGTTGTATCGTCTAATTCCATATTCTTTGATGATGATGGAAATACTCCAGACTGGATAGAGCTGCATAATTCGTCAACAACTGCTGTAAATCTTTCAGGATGGATATTGACAGATAAGGAGAATGATCCAAAATGGGCATTTAAAGAAAAGGTAATTGAAGGAGATGGATATCTTTTGGTTTGGGCATCTGGGAATGATAATCCTCAATATTTCCCACGAACGTTAATAGATCAAGGCGATAATTGGAAATATTTGAGTCCATCTCAACCATTAAATCTATCATGGATTAATATTGACTATGACGATGGAAGCTGGCCAATAAACCCTTCTGGATTCGGATATGCTGATGGAGATGATGCTACAACTTTACCTTTTGGAGTTAGCTCCGTTTTTATGAGGAAACAATTCACTATTTCTGATTTATCTATTGTAGCGAAAATGTTTCTTGACATTGATTATGATGATGGCTTCGTGGCTTTCTTAAACGGAAAGGAAATCGCCAGAGCAAATATGGTACAAGACAGACCAAATTATAACGATTATAGTATCACTGATCACGAAGCAGGATTATATCAAGGTATAAAACCAGATAGATTTGAAATAGACAAATCATCACTTATCGAAGGGCAGAATGTTCTTTCTATTCAAGCTCATAATGTGTCAAATAGTTCGTCCGATTTTACTGTAATTCCATTTTTGACAGCATTATTCACTCAAGAGAATACAGAAGGTGTCGAACCACCAGCGGTTTTGGAGTATTCTAGCAGTTCCATACATACTAACTTTAGAATATCAGAGGATGAGACATTATTTCTGTATAACGAAAATGGAGAAGAAGTATCGAGACTATCGGTTGGAAATATCCCTCCAGATGTGTCTATAGGACTAAGACCAAGTGACTACAGTTTGACCTTATATGAACAGCCAACTCCAAACGAAAAGAATAAAGTGGAAGGGTTCGATGGTTTTATCACTGAAAAAATAGAATTCTCCAATGATGGAGGAATAGTAGATGAGTTACAGCTAATGTTAGCTAGTTCTGGTGAAAATGACATTATACTTTATACTACAGATGCGACAATACCAATTATGACTTCGGAGGTATACTCCTCTCCTATTACCATTTTTAAAAACACAGTGGTAAGGGCACGAATATTCAAACAAGGATTGATTCCATCAAAAACTCAAACTAGGACATATATATTAGATAGAGATCATGATATGCCGATGGCTTCTTTGGTAACAGAACCAGATAATTTTTTTAGTGATGAGACGGGTATTTATGTATTGGGAGATGGATCTTTTCCTGACTTCCCACATTTTGGTTCAAATATTTGGGAGGATTGGGAAAGGCCCATTCATTTTTCACTGTATGAGCAAGATGAACTCACTATCGAATTTAATGCAGGTACCAAGATATTTGGTGGCTGGAGTAGAGCACTAGATCAGCGGTCATTGTCCATTTTTGCAAGAGGCCAATATGGCCTTTCAGAAATAGATTACCCTCTTTTTCCAAATCGACCATATGATAAGTATCAAGCATTTATACTTAGAAATTCAGGAAATGATTTCTTAATTAGTAATATAAGAGATGTTACTCTTACTTCTTTGATGGATGGTTCTGGTCTGGAAACGCAAGCTTATAAGCCAGTTGTCACCTATGTCAATGGGCTATATTGGGGGTTGTTTAATATGAGAGAGAAAATGAATGAACATTATCTAGCATCTCGGTATGGTATCAATCCTGATGAAATAGATATACTAGGTCCTTTCGATGAAGTGATACAGGGGTCTAGCGAAGACTATAGATCTATGTTGACTTTCTTAGCAACTAATTCTCTTACGTCTGATGAAAGCTATCAATGGATAGCTGATCAAGTAGATATTGACAATTTTATCATTTATCATGTAGCTCAGATCTATTTTGACAATACGGATTGGCCGGGCAATAATAACAAACAGTGGAGACCTAAAAATGGAAAATGGAGGTGGATACTTTATGATACTGATTTCGGATTTGGAACATGGAGTACTGCTGCTTTTCAGAATAATACACTAGCGTTTGCTCTAGAACCAAACGGTCCTTTCTGGCCGAATCCTCCAACGGCTACTTTACTATTTAGAAGATTAGTAGAAAATACAACCTTTAGAAATAAGTTCGTGAATCAATTTGCCGATGAACTCAATTCTAGATTTATACCTGAACGTATAGCGCAGCATATTGAAAGTGTGGCAGCGAACGTTGCCTCTGAAATCCCTGATCACTACGACAGATGGGGAGGAAATACCTTTGACCACAATCAAAAAGTGGATGAAATGATTCGATTTGGGAATTTTAGACCTAATAGAGTTAAGGAACATATCAAAAGCCAATTCGGCCTTCCAGATCATCATCAAGTAACACTGCAGGTTAATAACTCAACGCACGGGTTTATAACTGTAAATAGCCTAACACTCGACGACCAAATATGGAAAGGAGACTACTTCGAAGATGTACCAATCAAAGTTACAGCCTATCCAAAACTAGGATATACTTTCTCTCATTGGATAGGTTTTGGCACATCTACAGATGCTGAATTATCACTTGATCTGGATTCGGATCTTTCGTTGACAGCCCTATTCGTCCCGAGCAACGATGAACCTTTAGTAATAATCAACGAAATCAATTATAAATCTAGTGAAGATTATGATTCTGGAGATTGGATCGAACTGTATAACCCTAATGACTCGCCTGTCGATCTTATCAATTGGGTGATTACGGATAAGGAGTATGAAAACGGGTATACTTTTTCAGAAGGTACACTCTTGCAAGGTGGCGAATTTCTTATTCTTGCTAAAGATGAATTGAAATTTCAAAATGTACATGGCGATGTGCAAAATGTAAAAGGAAATCTTTCTTTTGGTCTATCCAGTGAAGGGGAAGCTCTAAAAATTTATTCTGCCGAGTGGCTATTGATTGATTCGGTAAGTTACTTGCCTACTCAACCTTGGTCAGAACAAGCCAATGGACAGGGATATACTTTAGAGTTGAGAGTACCTGAACTAGACAACACCTTGCCTGAAAATTGGGCTAGTTTTAGATTTCTAGGCAGCCCCGGCGTTTCAAATGACGAAGTATCAGGAATATCAATACCAGAAGATAACATTCAAATCAAGCGATATCCAAATCCGTTTGTTGATGTTGTGAATCTTGAATTTACATTAAATACGAGCGCTTTGTTTTCTGCCAACCTTTATGATCAAAAAGGTAGCTTTATTGAAAAAATATACGAAAACAAGTTGGCATCTGGAGAACATACTATTTCTAAAGATCTCAGCCATTTGGATAAGGGCATCTACATATTGGAGTTAAGTATTGGGACAAACGAAGAGACATTCCAGTGGGTAAAGCTTTAAGGAAGAATTACCAATCTACTCTCCAGCTTAGGATTGGAATTAGCCCAAGCTGCTTTTTTAATGTTGACTGCTTTGTGAGAGGTTCATAGTAGTAGTAAGCATCATTTTCTTTGTTGGATACATTTTGAATGTCAAGAGAGATAGTGGATTGTTTGCTTGGTTTGTAGTAGATTCTGAGGTCGGCACGAAGATAATCCGACAATCGCAATTGGGGGGGGAGGTCATGCCTGTATTCAGTATAGCCCCAGTCACGAGAATACGCTAGAGATACATTCATTTGGGTTTTCCCACCTCTCATATGGAGCGATGTGGAAACACCAAGAGCTCGATTAACCCCCAAAGCCCACTCCTTTTGTAATCTTACATTAAGAATATATCTGTAGTCCAACGGACTTCTTCCACGACCACCTGACCAGTTTGCTCCAAAATATCCAACTTTCGAATCCTGCAATGTTAAATTTGTATTTATACTAAATCCATTGAACGTATGATCTGTATAAAGAGATACACCAGTAATAATTGGATTGTCTACGTCTAGGAAATTGTTATTTAATGTAGTATACCCAAGAGGTAAGTTATCAAGGCTCTGTAGCGACACAATCTCAAACACGCCTCCTCGAGCAGAAAGGTTGTCTAATTGATGACGGTAAAGATTGACCCCAAAGCCTTTGTACCGAAGGCTAAGAGCTATATTCTTACTTATTTGATTCTGAATTGAGAAACTATCTAACACAAGCTCGACACCCTGATTCTGAGCGGCCCTTGAGAGATCAAAGTTAACGCTAAAGTCACCTTTGTTGTATTGTAACCTAACATGACCAATAAAATTAACGAGGCTAACTCCAGTATGTTGCGACGTAATTCCTAAAGTAGATGATAGTGAAAAGTTTTCCGATAGACTAAAGTATGCATTTACGGTAGGCTGAATAGATAACCTTGTTCTATCTATTTTATGGTCCTCAGACTGGCCTTCATTTTCTGATGGAAACCTCTTCATCAAAAACTGGTGATCTAGCCACGATTCTATTGTATATCCAAAGCTTAACTTCTTATACTTTCTTATGTAGTTATGTTTGAGCGATAAGAGCGTTGCTCTATTTTTATATTCGGTAGATGAGTTGATAGGAATATTGGCGTCGGCTGTTTTATTCACTACTCGTCTGCTTACGTTTATGGTATTATTGATTTCGAAATTAGGCCTTTTGTAAATATGATTTACACCACCGATTAGAATCTTAGCGGTGTAGTCTGACTCTTGTAAATCTTTGAATTCAGTTATTAATGAATCTAATGCATCTTTCCTAGTACTATTTGCTCCAGCAGTCAAATAGAAAGCATAGTCACCACTTTCGCGCTTCATGCTGTACTTCGTTGTAAGATCCTGATAATTAATTCGCTCTCCGCCAAAGTTGGATCCCAGTCCCGTTAGTATACCGACTGTCGAATATCTATAATTTACCATTAATTTATCCTTTCCAAATAGCCTATCATATCCAGCTTCTAGTCCAATCAAACTAAGGTTAGTAGATAGTCCTGTTTTGTAAGGATTTCTAAATTTTATATTAGACATTCCAGCCAATGATCCCAGTGATTTGTTCGATGGGTTTCCGTTGAACTCCAGTGAGCCAATCACTTGGCCACTCATCATATTTACTCCTCCAGCCGAACTAGAGGGTAAATCAGAAATCGTTCCTGCATTAGAATTATGATTGGGGTTCAATATCCTCGCTCCGTACAGACTCCATTGATGATATTGGGCAGGCATTCCATGATATATCACGGAATTAGCTTGATCATTTGCAGTACTGATACCTGGTGTTTTAATAAGTAGTCTTGTAGGATCTTCTAATGCGCCAGCCATAGTTAGAAACTGCTTTCTGCTCAAACGTACTATTCCGCTATCGTAGATTTTAGAACTCGATATTTGTAACTCTTCTACTCGTTTTTTTAACGTTGTATCCTGATCAATTTGACCAAAGCTCAATAGAAAAAATAAACAAAAAAGACCAGTAAAGGTGTATTTCATCTATTTAGGTCTTCTATCTCGGTTATTTCTAGATCTATCCGTTCTTTCCAATTTATTTTCTCTGTCAGAATGGTATTCTTTCCTTGTTTTAGCAATATCAATAGCCGCAAAAATTGCACTTCGTAATGAAGACTCATCAGCCAAATTTTTGCCAGCAATATCATATGCAGTTCCATGATCTGGGGATGTACGTACGATAGGTAGTCCAGCTGTAAAGTTGACTCCACTACCAAATGAAAGAGCCTTAAACGGTATCAATCCTTGATCATGATACATAGCTAGGACAGCATCTACTTTTTTGAATTGTGCTGAACCAAAAAATCCATCTGCTGGATATGGTCCAGTAACTAACATCCCACCTTTTTTAGCTTCTAAGATCGCAGGCCTTACGTCAGTATCATCTTCCGTTCCTATTGCTCCATCATCACCTGCATGAGGATTAAGACCGAGTACAGCGATTATAGGTTTTTGGATTCCGAAATCTTCTATTAGAGTCTTATTTAGAATTTTCAACTTTTTTGCAACTAGTTCTTTTGTGACCAAGCTAGCCACTTTTGATATAGGTTCATGATTTGTTACCAGTGCTACCTTGAGCGCATCGCTGACCATCATCATCATGCTTTCACTGCTTTGGAATTTGTCAGCTATAAACTCTGTATGCCCAGGGAATGGGAAGTCTGCCATTTTCATAGCCTGTTTATTGATCGGAGCTGTTACTATTCCATCGATTTTATTGTCTTGAAAATCCCTCACTGCTCTATCCAGGGCAATGTGAGCAAATTTGCCTCCGTCTAATGTAGCTTTTCCAAGTTCTATATCTGCTTTTTCTTCCCAACAGTTGAGCACATTTACTCTATTGTATCTTGCTGACTCCGCAGTTGAAACACTTGAAAATTGAAAATTTTCATTGACGATATTCTTATAATATGACACCACTTTTGATGATCCATATACGATTGGGGTGAATAAACTAAGTATACGTTCGTCACTCAATGCTTTTATAATCACTTCCGTGCTTACGCCATTTATATCCCCAATTGTAATTCCTAACTTTAGTTTGTTCATGTTTATATTTTGCAAGAAAAAGACCACTACTAGGTTCCTTCTTTTCTATTTTTAAATTCTAAAAGGCTAAGATAATATTTATATTTCAACCTATTTTTCGAATAATCTATATATCTGTTTTGTGCCTTAGATATTTTTCGCTCAATTCAACTTACATTTGATTCATAAACAAGCAATTCAATGGAAGCTAAAGACTTTATAAAATATATACCGATAGATACCCAAAATCATACCGCTCTAGAAAGAGCATCAGATTACAGGACTTTCATAGAACAAAGAAGGTCTCTCAGGTTCTTTTCCGACAAAGAGGTAAGCAAGGAAACTATAGAAAATATAATTATGTCTGGTTCTTCAGCTCCCTCCGGTGCTCATAAACAACCATGGACATTCTGTGCAATCTCGTCAGCTGAAATAAAGGCAAAGATTAGAGAAGCCGCAGAAAAAGAAGAATATACCAGTTACAATGGACGTATGTCGGAAGAATGGCTAGATGATTTAAAAAAGTTTGATACAGATTGGAATAAGCCATTCATCGATATCGCACCATGGATAGTTGTACTATTCAAAAAAGCCTATGACTTAGATGAAGATGGTAATAAGATGAAAAATTATTACGTGAATGAATCAGTAGGTATTGCAGCAGGATTTTTTATTTCTGCTGTCCATAATGCAGGTTTAGTTACGTTGACGCACACTCCGAGTCCTATGAACTTTCTTCAAGCCCTACTCAAAAGGCCAGATAATGAAAGACCGTTTTTACTATTGCCAGTTGGATACCCTGCAGATGAAGCCGTAGTACCTGTGCTCGAGCGTAAATCAGCTGCTGATGTTATCGTATATTATTAAGAAAGGATTTCATATTTCTTTCTTAATTATCTTTCTGTGGATGCTTATTTCATATTGTGGCGATAAAAGCGACAATATATATTGCTATATCCGTCATTTGTTGATTTCTTTGTATATTTGAAGTAGCATTTTATTTTTTAAAATTTAACTGATCATATCAATGACTAAGTTGGCATCTAACCTCAAGTATCTTCGAAAAAAAGGAAAAATTTCTCAAGGTGAATTGGCAGAAGAATTTGAAGTGGCTCGCACCACCATGGGTGACTATGAAAGAGGGAAGACTGAACCAAATCTGGAGATGTTGATCAGGATGTCTCAGAAATTTGATGTTGCAATAGATGAACTTATTACCCATGATCTTACGCATAAGGAGCTGGAAATAGTTCTACAAGATGGGCTAAGGGTATTGGCTATAAGTGTAGACAAGGACAATAATGAAAATATAGAATTGGTAGATACTAAGGCAGAGGCGGGATATCTAGATAGTTTTCAAGATCCTGAATATATCCGCGATCTTCCTAAAATCTCGTTTCCCAATATTCCAAATGGCACTTTTAGAGGGTTTGAAATTAGGGGTGATTCTATGTTACCCATGGAGTCGGGTAGTATTGTGCTATGTTCATATGTAGAGCAAATAGATCAGATAAAAGATGGAAAAACGTATGTCGTAGTAAGTGAAGAGCAAGGTCTAGTGTATAAGCGTGTAATCAATAAAAAGGAAGATGCTAAACTTGTTCTTTCTTCGGATAATGAATCTTATGTTCCATATGAGATAAGTTACAAGGACATATCGGAAGTTTGGCAATATTATGCACATCTTAGTTTTTCAGATACAAAATCAACATTCAATTATCTGCTAGAAGAAAAATTAACCGACATCCAGAAGAAAGTAAATGAGATCAGGAATGTGGTGAATAAGAATTAATTGAATAAATATGATTTATTTATCGACTCCACGAATACTTGAATTTTGAAAACGCCTGAGCCATGCTTCTTTTGTCCCTCTTTGGAGAGATAAGAAGTTCAGTTTTGAGCGTCCACCACTAGCCATCAAAACGCAAGTAGCCTGTCTAAATGCAGGGAGGGGAAGAACACACCACAGTTACAATACCTAGAAGTACAGAACTAGAAATTGCACTTTGATCAGCTCTTTTTCCAGTTAAATCCATTCTTTTCAAAAAAATCATTCACTCTCACACCATCTTTGTCAACCTTCTTTTATCTATCTTGTTGCCTAGTTATAAATACATAGGATGAATACAACAGAATTACTAGCACGAGCGCAAAAAGGCGAATTTTTATCAGCTGAGGAGGGTGTCTTTTTATTTGAGAATGCTGCGACCACAGACCTCATGTTCGTAGCGAATGAGATGAGATATGAACGTGTACCTGAGAAAACAGTTACTTGGATCATTGATAGAAATAGTAACACAACCAATGTTTGCATAGCCAATTGTAAGTTTTGTAACTTCTACAGAAGACCGGGGCACGATGAGGCTTATATAACGACAATAGAACAGTATAAGCAGAAAATTGAAGAGACATTTACCTTTGGAGGTGAGCAACTATTGCTTCAAGGAGGTCACCACCCGGATTTAGGATTGCAGTACTATTGTGACTTATTTAGAGAATTAAAATCTCTTTATCCTAATTTGAAATTACATGCACTGGGGCCACCAGAAATTGCACACATTACTAAGCTTGAACAAAGTACTCATACAGAAGTACTTCAAGCGCTAAAAGATGCGGGATTAGATTCTCTTCCTGGTGCTGGAGCGGAAATACTAGACGATAGAGTAAGGCGGCTGATATCAAAAGGGAAATGCGGGGGTAAAGAATGGTTGGACGTAATGAGAGCTGCGCATCAGTTAGATATCACGACATCCGCAACCATGATGTTTGGGCACATAGAGACGAATCTGGAACGGATGGAACACTTCGTGGATATCCGTCAAGTGCAAAGTGAAAAACCAGACCATGCAAAAGGGTTCTTAGCATTTATTCCTTGGCCGTTTATGGATGAGGACACGATTCTAAAAAAGATAAAAAGAGCTAGGAACGAAGTCACTGGTGATGAGTATGTTCGTATGATAGCCATGAGTAGAATCATGCTTCCAAATGTGATCAATATCCAAGCGTCTTGGTTGACTGTGGGTAAACAAGTAGCTCAAGTCTGTCTCCATTCTGGGGCTAATGACTTTGGGTCGATCATGATAGAGGAGAATGTGGTATCGGCAGCAGGTGCTGCTTTCAGATTTACAGCCGATGGAATCCAAGAAGCAATCAAAGAGGCAGGTTTCAGATCACAACTCCGTACACAGCAATATGAGTATAGAGAATTGCCTCAAAACATGAAACAACAAGAGCTTGATCATGCAACTATGATCGTAGATTAATTTGTTCATCCTTTTTTATTGATAACATCCAAACACTTACCGTTTGAAAATTTCTTATTTTTTAATTTCTATTTTATTTTTAGTTGGTTCTTCTTGCAAACAAGAAAAAAAAGAGCGTCATAATCCAAAAATAGAAACTGAAAGTTTCAAATCAAAGGGGGATATGGCCTACGAAAATGTTATTGCACTAAATTCTGATAGTTCGATCAATATGATCGTAGAAATCTCAGCGGGCACGACCGCTAAATATGAGATGAACAAAAATACTTACCAAATCGTAATGGATAGTATAGATGGGCAGCCTAGATATATTAATTATTTGGGGTATCCTGGTAACTATGGTATGATTCCGAATACAATCCTGTCAAAATCAGAAGGTGGAGATGGTGATCCGCTCGATATATTGCTTTTAGGAGTATCACAATCAAGAGGAAGTATTCAAAAAGCTAGAATGGTAGGTGTAATGAAGCTATTAGATAATGGAGAACAAGATGATAAAATACTTGCTGTCCCGTTAACTGAGAAGTGGTCCAAAGTTCAGAATATTGAAGACTTGGACCTGCATTTTCCAGGAGCTAGAGATATTGTTTCTATTTTTTTTACCAATTATAAAGCGAAAGGCGAAATGAAATTCGAAAGTTGGGGAGGTAGAAAGGAAGCTATGAAAGTGGTGAATTTGGCACACGATTATCCGTCTTTGAAAAAGTAATATTTGTTCCAGTAAATATACTTACCTGTCCACTGTGGGTTAACTTGAAATGAAGGGGAACTTAGAAAATCGATATAAAAAGACAAATTTGTCTTTTTATGTAAATGAACCTATCTTGTATTAAGATTTTGAAAAAAGTCTAAATCAGATGCCTTCAATTTAGCTGCATCAAATGATTACTTAATAGGTTCTACGCCCATTCTAATGGAAAAGGTATGAAAAGATGATAAGAAATGATAAATTAGTAGCATGAGAATAACAAAAGATTTCCTGAATCTTATATCCGATTTTGGAGA
>JBLHWH010000139.1:0-18005 GCA_047628935.1 Halioglobus sp.
TACGCAGCAAACACGTAGCTCAGTATAGAGAATTGCAAATTCTCGGGCTTCAAGTGTTTACGTAGCAAACACGTAGCTCAGTATAGAGAATTGCAAATTTTCGGGCTTCAAGTGTTTGCTTAGCAAACACGTAGCTCAGTATAGAGAATTGCAAATTCTCGGGCTTCAAGTGTTTACGTAGCAAACACGTAGCTCAGTATAGAGAATTGCAAATTTTCGGGCTTCAAGTGTTTACGTAGCAAACACGTAGCTCAGTATAGAGAATTGCAAATTCTCGGGCTTCAAGTGTTTACGCAGCAAACACGTAGCTCAGTATAGAGAATTGCAAATTCTCGGGCTTCAAGTGTTTACGTAGCAAACACGTAGCTCAGTATAGAGAATTGCAAATTCTCGGGCTGAGACAGCGATTCAGCGATTTAGCGATTCAGCGATTTAGCGATTTAGCGATTTAGCGATTTAGCGATTCAAACCATTACCAAGCCCGAGAATTAATAATTCTCTATACTTGGTTACGCGTTTTGTTGCACAAAAGCGTTTACCCTAAAGAAACCTCAATCTCCTTCTCTACATCACGCAATTTATCTTTACACATCTTAATCAATTCTGCGGCACGTTTTACTTCCTTGCCTAATTCATCAAGTCCTATTTCTTCGTTTTGCATTTTTGCAACGATTGATTGTAGTTCGCTATATGCTTTTTGATATGAATTCTCTGCCATGCTATTTGTTTAGTTTTGTGATTTTGGCTTCTGCTGAGCCTTCATAATATTTTAAAGTGATGGTATCATCAATTACTAATTCTTTGATGTTACTAATCGTTTTATTGCCTTTCTGCAACATTACAAACCCTCTTTTTAGTACATTTTTAGGATCAGCCATTTTTATGATCTGTTCTGTGTACGAGATATGTTCTGCTAGGTCTTTGAGACTATATTTTGCAGCTTGCTTGAGAAGTTCTTTAGTTTGATCTAACTGAAGATGTTGAGATCTTATAATTTCTTTTGGTTTTAGGGCTATCAATTGAGTGATCTGCTCTAGTTCTAGTTTGTTATATTCTACCTTTTGTTTTGCCAATTGATTAATACGTTGCAAAGTTTGTAGCATCTCAGACTCAAACTGCATATTTCTATCAATGATGAAGGTTGCAACAGCTGTCGGTGTTTTTAAAGAAGAAAAGGATACCATATCTGCTACTGTACTATCTATCTCATGTCCAATGCCAGTGATTACCGGAATTGGGAACATGGCAATCTTATGTCCAATATTGTAGTTGTCAAAAGATGCCAAATCAAGTTTGGACCCACCCCCCCTTATGATTGCCACACAATCGTATTCAGTATGCTTGAGATCTATGATTTCTAGTGCAGCGCAGACTTCTCTTTCAGTGTTTCCACCTTGCATAGCTGCTGAAAATAGATCTATCTGGATATCATATCCGTATTCATTATTGGCAATTTGCGCTTTGAAGTCTGCATAACCAGCCGCCGTAGCTGAAGATATCACAGCCACTCTTTGGATCACTTCAGGAAGGGTAGTGTAACTATTCTTTTCTATTATTCCCGCTTGTTTTAGTTTTTCTATTATTTTCTGACGAGCCATTTCCATTTGTCCAATGGTGTAGCTGATGTCTATATCTTCTATATTGAGTTTGAGTCCGTACCGTTCATGGAACTCTACGGTTACCTTTAGCATCACTTTAGTACCCTCAGTAAGTATAGAAGGTAACAAGTCTCCGAGCTTCTTCTTGATAAATAGAAATGACTTATACCAAATTACTGCGGCGCTCTGAGCTTTTATTAGATTGTCATTTTCAGAATGCTGGACTACTTCCATGTATACTTGACCTCTTACTTCTTTGACCTGACTGATTTCACAGTTGACCCATATTGGTTCTGTGAAATTGAGTGCCATCACTTGTTTGATGTATTCGTTGAGTTCGAAAAGTGAATATGAGGTCATCTAGTAAATTTAGTGATCAAGTTTGTAACTTATAATTTGTAAAGATGCAATAATGATTGAATGAAAACAGCATAATAAAGTCTCAAATGCAGGTTTTAGAATTACTTTTTAAATATCTTCTTAGAGAAAAATAACTTACCGTAATCATCAAAGCCCGCTATGATGTACATTCCTGTAGATAATCGACGGGTAGAAATCTGATCAACAGCAATAGATAGTTTTACTCTATGATTAGCAATTGGCTCACCTGAAAGATTGAATACGACAATGTTAGTGGCACCGCAATCGCAATTTATATTAAGATAGTCTTCAGTGGGATTTGGGTAGAAGCTGAGATTATCAATCGGTGGGTTGTCAACAGATAATCCGATATTAGACCAGAAAGTAGCCCACGGCCTTGCTTGCTTAATAATCAATTGATCGTCATAGGTGATTTTGTATTCGATATCCATTGCAAAGTCTTCACTTTCTTCCGCCTTGTACAGCTTTTGAAATTCATCATGAATTACAGTTAGATAATCTCTCATTTTATCAAGATGTTTATCATCCATCACAAGTTCTTCATCATCTAAAAGGCTAGAATATCTAAGTACTATATAATCATCTTCTGTAACCGAATATCTATCTAAGAGGATCTCTTCTGGAGCTGAGAACGCATCAGGGTTAGTGACTAAGTTTTCGCCCACCTGTGTGTTTAAGTAGTATGTATCTTCAGTTTGATATATAGGGTCTGTACTTACACCGACTCCATTTGCTTTCTCATCAGGGTAATTGGGATGACACAGGATTCCCATCGAAGCTATATATTGATTAACTCTATAGAAATCACGTTCATCAAAAGCTCGGAAATTCCACATGCTGGCATACACCTGTTTTATTGATTTTGATATGTGCCCTTCATCGGGATGTTGTGTTTTTGACGTATATAAACCAGCACCACTAAATCCCGGTAGGTCTTCATTATTTGTACTCGATCTACAACGGATAGAGGTACCTTCAGGAAACAAACTTTGCATATCTCCCAAATTGTCAAGCATCCATTGAGGCATATCTGCATCTCTTATTTCATCTCTGAAATTCTCCAATACTTCTAGTCTCTTATTTAGGTCAGATTGGAACTCAGGATTATTTATCATATAATCTACATCTTCAAAAAAGCCATTATATTTCATGAATTCTTGATAATAGTAGAATGGTATCCCAAAACCATCAGGTATAATCTGATCAGAAAATCCGAATGTTCGCATAGTAGCTACATTAGCACACTTAGCTCCAAACCCATCAGCCATGTCAAAACCTATTTCATCTAAAGGGAGTATAGTTTTGTAGTTTAAATTCAGTTTTGGTGTTTGTTCTTGCGTAGGACGGATGTCATCGAACCAAAGATTGACTTCTTCCAATGTTGCTTCTCTTATGAAATACTTATTCTGGGCAACTTTATAGTATATGTATTTACCTATCAAACTGGCAATGGTGTCAATCGCTAATGGATCTCTTATATAAGCATTTGGTAGGTTGTCTTGAATAGCTCTCAAGTTGACGTGAGAAAGAGGCGTTTGAACAAAAGAAGTCAAAATGCCACCAACTCTTGGAAGTGCATTTGGTACAGCATCATATAATACAACATCTCTTGAATTTGGAGTTTCATCCAAAGTCATCTGCCTAAAAAAACCAAAACCTTCAGATACATTGAGTGCAAGGTAGTCAATATCAGCATACACATCTTCTTCAAGTAATATTGGAACTCTTGATTCATCGAATAATTCCTTGTCATCTTCGTAATCAGATTGACTTACTACAGGAACAAAGTAGGAAAGATTGTTTTTTAGAAATGGCATATTCGCAGCGATCAGTTCATGACACTTCTGAACGGTTTCAAATGGTCTGCCCGCTCCTACGCTGTAGTTAAAACTAAAATCACCTAATGTTCCATTATTAGAAACTACTGTTGGATTGTATGTAATCTCTCCTTTTATTAAACTAGGATCATCTATCCAATGAGGAGCAACAGCTTCCATGAATTTCCGATGGAGGTAATGGGTTTCACTGTTTATAAAGTAGAGTTGTGGTATATCAGTATCAAGATCTACAATTGCAAATTTTACAAATTGTTTGTCGTTCAGAAATGGAGACCATGGTACAATGGTGTCTGCAAGAGATAGCCCTTTGAATGTAGTCAAACTATTCACTGAAACTGTTCCATTAATAAAGCCAATAGGTGAAGCTGTATTAAGTGGTCCTTGAGTTGGGAGGTCTTCATTTTCTGTCAAATCATCTATTCCATCATTATCATTATCAGCTGGTTGCGAAATTAGAAACTCTAATATTTGATAGTGTTCAATAGGAAGTGAGCTTAAGGGCTCAGTGATAATAATAAGGCCAGGTTTCCCAAGAGTCAATGAGGTCGAATGCGTGTGATCTTGATCCAATTTATTCTTGACATTTAAGATGTAGTAACGATCAGAAGAGGCTGATATTTCCAATTGGACTTGACCATTATTATTAATAGAATAGTTATTGATTTCTACTTCTTGTGAATGTGATTGCTTTGGTATTACAAGAATAATTAATAAAATAAGTCGGCTAACTAAGTTCATGGTTTTATGATTTATCACAACTGATTCTAATATGTAAATATAGTAAACCTTATGTTTGTAGAATGTCGCCTCTAAATATTATCAATAAAAACTAGTTTACTATTAAACCTTTTTGGATTTTATCTGTCTGAATGGTTTCCTAGTAAACTAAATCACATACATTTGTCAAAATTTAATCCATATAATCATTTCGGATTTCTTACCAATAGGGTAGCAAGGTTGATCGTGAAAGCTGTAGAGCCAGGTATGGAAATGGATGGTCATTGTTTTCCAGCATCTTGTATTGGGATATTGGCAGAACTATGGGCTAACGATGGCATCAGTCAGAAATACTTAGGGATTGCTTTGATCAAAAATAAAAGCAGTATTACTAAAATGCTTTCGGCTCTTGAAAATGAAGGCTTAATTATAAAAAAGGATGATCCAGAAGATGGAAGAGGAAAATTAATCTATTTGACACAAAAGGGTAGAGATATGCAGCATACAATAGAGTCAAAAAGTGGTGAAATGGAGGAGCTGCTGCTAACCGATTGCAGTAAAGAAGAAATTGTTATAGCTAAGAAG
Organism: Halioglobus sp.; assembly: GCA_047628935.1. GTDB lineage: Bacteria > Bacteroidota > Bacteroidia > Chitinophagales > Saprospiraceae > CAJXUU01. The sequence continues at coordinate 5,120 of JBLHWH010000139.1, forward strand.
GTAATGGCAGAAATGTATGAAAAGTTATATTTTAAAGTGAATGGTCATAATCCTATTGTAAACGACAATAGCGAATAATTATATCTAAAAAAGCAATTATTAAGCTTTAAAAGAACGGGTAAATAACCTCAATACAATTGGAAGTTATTGAGTTAATATATAAAATTGAATACCAACTAGAAAATGGAGAAAATTAATAAAACAAGAAGAAATATAGTATCAACTATTATTACAATATTGATACTAGCATTGGCTGGATTTTTATTCAAAGCACTAGAGGGGCAAAAGAAATCTACTGTTTCTGATATGATCGTGAAGAAAGAAAGAAGAAAAGTTGAAGTTTCTACTTTTATTGCAAGTAATCAGTCTAATAATATAGAGGTGGATGGCCGTGCTCAGGCACATGAAAGAGTGAATCTAACTGCCAGAGTACAAGGCGTGATGCAGGAAGCTGGAAGGTCGATCAAAGAGGGTAAGTACTTTAAAAAAGGAGATTTATTATTCTCCATTGATAAGAAGGAAGCGGATTTTGCTATGAAAGCCCAGAAGAGTTCTCTCATGACTGCCATCACTCAGATGATGCCAGATTTAAAGTTTGATCATGCTCAATCTTTTGCGACATGGAAGTCATACCTTGATCAATTTGATGTAAATATACCTATCAAATCTCTCCCTGTTGCTAAAACGGATCAAGAGAAATATTATGTGGCGGGCAAGAACCTATATAATCAATACTACAATATTAAAAGTCAAGAAACCAGACTAAATGAGTACAATATCTATGCTCCATTTTCAGGGGTTATAACGGCAATCAATGTTTATCCAGGAACATTGATCAGTCCTGGGCAAGTGTTAGCCTCTATGATCAATACAGAGCAATTTGAAATTTCGACTCCTATTCCATTAAGTGATCTTAAGTACGTATCTGTAGGCCAAACTGTAGAATTGTCTTCATCAGATCTGTCGAAGACATGGAAAGGGAAAGTAAATAGAATAGGAACTCAGATTGATGCAGCAACTCAAAATATTCCAATATATGTGAGTGTGTTTGGGAATGGTCTTAAAGACGGGATGTACTTAAAAGGCAATCTGAGTGGTCAAAGCCTAAATGATGTCACCAAACTACCTAAGGACTTATTTATAAGTACAAATGGGGTCTATGTTGTTGAAGACTCTACGTTGGTGCTCAAAGAACTGTCAACTATCAAACGAATGAGCAATCATGTAATGGTAAGAGACTTGTCGGAAAATGATAAAGTAGTGTCTAGCTCTCTTGCTGGACTATTTGAGGGTCAAAAAGTAAACTATTAATAACGGTGATTAGATTTTTCAATCTAGTAGTAATTAAAAGAAAAGAAAATGAGAGGCATCGTAAAATATTTTATTGATAATGAGATTGCGGGTAATATCCTGATGATCTTGTTGTTCATCGTAGGCATGGTCGGGCTTTCACAGATGAAAACTACTTTCTTCCCAGAAGTAGAAAGTCGAAATATATCTATCCAGGCTGTATATCCAGGATCATCTCCTGAAGAAATAGAAGAGGGTATTGTTTCGAAAATTGAAGAAAATCTAAAAGGATTAACTGGGATCGAACAAGTAACATCTGTATCTTCTGAGAATATTGGTAGTATCCAAATCGAAGTGCTGAAAGGCTATGATACTGATGTAATCTTACAGGATATTAAGAATGCTGTGGATGGTATCAATTCGTTTCCAGTTGCAATGGAACCAGTAACGGTTTACAAAAGAGAGAACTTGGGGAAGGTACTCGATTTTGCAATATATGGTGATGTTCCATTAAAAACATTAAAAACGATCAGCCGAAAAATTGAAGATGATTTGTTGGCTATTGAAGATCTTTCTAAAGTTACCCTATCTGGGTTTCCAGACGAGGAGATAGAAATTACGTTTAGGGAAAATGATCTGCGATCTTATAATATTACTTTCCAGGAAGCGGCACTAAAGATAAGCCAAACTAATATTGAACTTACAGGTGGAACAATCAAGACAGAAAAGGAAGAACTTCTAATAAGAGCGGATAATAAAGAGTATTCAGCCAAAGAGCTCCAAGAAATCGTTATAAAAACTAATCCAAACGGAGGAGTCATAAAGCTCTATCAAGTAGCGGACGTTTTTGATAGGTGGGAAGACAAGCCTCAAAGAACGTATATAAGTGGTGAGCCAGGAGTTGTGATTAATGTGCAGAATACGCTTGAAGAGGATATGATTACCATCGCCGATAATGTGAGAGACTATGTTGATAAATTCAATAAAGAAAATGAAGAGGTCCAAGCGATAATCTTAGAAGATTCTTCAGTGACGCTGAGGCAGAGAATAGAGCTATTGACGAATAATGGAATCATTGGATTCTTTATCGTACTGTTACTTCTTGCTATGTTTTTACATTTCAGACTTGCATTTTGGGTGGCTTTAGCTATTCCGATATCATTTGCAGGTATGTTCCTTTTAGCCTCTATTCTAGGAGTTACATTGAATGTTATCTCTCTGTTTGGTATGATTGTAGTAATCGGTATTTTGGTGGATGATGGTATTGTCATAGCCGAAAATATATATCAACATTATGAAAGAGGTGCTAAACCTTTTGATGCTGCAATAGAGGGTACTATGGAAGTATTACCTGCTGTATTTTCAGCAATTATAACTACGGTGATTGCATTCTCGGCATTCTTCTTTATAGATGGTAGGCTAGGTGATTTTTTTAGGGAAATGGCTATTGTCGTTATTTTCTCATTGGTATTCTCATTAGTGGAGGGGGCACTTATACTTCCTGCACATATTGCTCACTCAAAGGCATTAAAACGAGGAGAGAAGCCAAACGCTATTATGAGAGGGCTAGACAAAATGATGTCTATTTTGAGAGATACGATCTATACTCCGATTTTAACATGGGCAGTAAAATTTAACTATCCTACATTAGCAATTTGTATAGCAGGGTTGATGATTACATTTGGTGCATTGCAAGGAGGAATTATAAATAGTACATTCTTCCCAGTGATACCAAGAGATAATTATACAGTGAACCTCAAATTACCGGCAGGAACTAGAGATGACCTGACATTAGAAATATTAGATCGGATTGAACGTGCAACCAACGATGTAAATGAAGAACTATCAAAAGAGTTTTTCTCTGAAGGCGTTTATCCAGTTACGAAAATGCAGAAGAATGTAGGTCCAGCTTCTTATCAAGGAAGTATAATCGTATCACTTTTGGAAGGTGAGACAAGAGGTGAGATTTCTGCTAGGACGATAATAGCAAAAGTACGTGAGAAACTTGGCAATGTCGATGAAGCGGAGACATTGACCTTTTCTTCTGGATCGCCTTTTGGAAAGGCGGTCTCAGTTTCACTACTTGGTGCAGATTCAGATCAATTAGAACTAGCAATTGATGCTGTTAAAGAGAATCTGTCTAAAATAAGTGATCTAAAAGATATCGTGGATAACAATCAACAAGGGCTAAAAGAAATATCACTGGAATTGACACCACAAGCCTATAATTTAGGATTTACATTGCAAGATGTGATTTCACAGGTTCGTCAAGGATTTTTTGGTACCGAAGCTCAACGAATCCAAAGAGGAGAAGACGAAATCAGAGTTTGGGTAAGATATGATCTTGCGGATAGGTCTGACATTTCTGATCTCTCGGAAATGAGGATTAGATCTACTGATGGTCGATCTGTGCCATTGTCTGAACTAGCCAACTTCAATACTGAAAGAGGTGTAATCAATATTAATCATATTGATGGAGAAAGAGAAGTTAGAATCGAAGCCGATGTTTCTAATGATGGCGTAAGTATTAGTGATATAACAAATGATATAAAAACGATAATTATACCTGAGACTTTGAAAGACTATCCGAGTGTGCGAGCATCGTATGAGGGACAGTCTAGACAACAGGCAAAGACTCAGAAATCTTTAGGATTAGTAATGCCTTTGATATTGTTGATGATGTTTTTTGTGATCGTAATTACGTTTAAGTCAGTGAGTCAAGGGCTTATTGTACTTGGATTACTGCCATTTGGTTTTGTGGGTGTTGGATTTGGGCACTGGGTGCATGATTTACCTATCAGTTTGTTTTCTATTCTTGGTGTGATAGCCTTAGTCGGTATTTTTGTGAATGATGCCTTGGTATTCATTACCACGTTCAATGAACGGATTAAAGATGGAATGGAAGTAAGGGCAGCGGTAGTAGAAACAGGAAGAGCTAGATTTCGGCCTATTTTGCTTACATCAATCACTACGATTGCGGGTCTTGCCCCATTGATTGCAGAGAAAAGTTTTCAAGCACAGTTTTTGATTCCGATGGCAATCTCAGTTGCCTATGGATTGATGGTAGGTACATTTATATTACTTGTTCTTATTCCTGCCTTGTTGGTTATATCAAATAAATCGAAGGTCGGACTTGTGAAGTTGTATACTGGGGAATCAGTTGATCCAAGAAGTGTAGAGCCTGCAAATCCTGATAAAAAAGGTTATTTCTGGTTATATGCATCGGTTATACTATTGATCTATTTGTTAATTAGAGTTTCCCTTATTCTTTAATTGATTTTACAAAAAGAAAATAATGAAATACACATATATATTGCTTTTAAGTCTTTTTGCCAGTTTCTCTTTTGGGCAACAAGTTATGAGTTTAGAAAAAGCACTTTCTATTGGGCTGGAGAATAATTTCGGTATTCAGATTGCCGATAAGTTTATTGAAATTGCTGAAAATAATAATACTTGGGCTAGGGCAGGGAAGACACCTACTGTTGATCTCAATGGTTTTTTCAATAACAATATGGTGAATGATAATAACCCCGCTAGTTTTCTGCAAGGGACATATTATAATGGAAGCATAGGAGCTGCTGTTAATACAAATTGGGTATTATATAATGGCGGCAGAATCAGATTGAATAAAGGTCAGCTTGATCTAGCCGTAAGTCAAGAGAAACTTAATAAGTCATCAGATATCAATCTCCTATTTAGAACGATTTATCAGCAATACTATGAAGTGGTTTTCCAACAAGAGCAACTTGCTGTACTCAATCAAGTGCTAGCATTATCTCAAGATAGATTAGCATACGAAACAACAAAGAAAGAATTCGGCTCTTCTAATGCATATAACCTACTTCAGTTTGAATCTGCAGTATTAGCGGACACGAATGCTATTCTCAGTCAAGAGCAACGCGTAGAAGTCGCTAAAAGGAATCTTCATAACACATTAGATATTAGTGGGTACGAATCATACACTTATAGTGATCGATTGAGTATTGATCCTGAGGAGATAGATACAGATAAACTGAAGCAAGCACTCAGTGAGGAGAACTATACACTGAAGAGTCTAGAAATGATTGCTACTTTGAACCAATTGAATACAGGTATTGCAAAAGCTGCAAATAAGCCTACCGTAAGTGTTTCTGGATCTGTAGGCTTTGCGGAGAATGGATTTAAGTTCTTTGCGGATGATCCGAATACTGGGGATCCATTTCCATTTTTAAGAAGCGATAGACTGACAGGATCTGTGAATGCTAATCTCTCTTGGAATCTATATGACGGAGGAGTAAGGAATGATAATATCCAATCTGCTAAGATGCAGCAAGAAATAGATCAACTTACGATACTCGAAGCCAAAGCGGAACTCAATAATCAACTAGATATACTGATAGATAACTACTACAATCAAGTGGAACTTCTCAAATTAACCGATAGACAAATCCAAGTCACTCAGCAAAATCTAAATATCACAGAAGAGCGTTTCAAGGCAGGACAATTGACTTCTCTGGATTATAGAAATGTGCAGAACCAATATTTGAATGCCGCCTATTCCAAGGTTGGTGCTATCTATAGTTTGTTGATTACTAAGAGTGAGATAGACTTTTTGGTTGGGATGTTTGGGGAGTAGGTAAAGATTTTTTTAGGGTTTGACACGATGATATACAATAATGCTTAATTATTGACGTTTGTTATTTATTAAGATTCGATACCAATTTATTTATAAACCAAAATTATCTATATTATGAAGTCTAATATCACTTTACTTGTTATGTTTTTTAGCTTTTTATTATTTTATTCTTGTGAAAGGATGTTCCAAATGCAGAAGTCTCATCTTCTTTGAATAGCGTTAAAAGAACAGCATCTGATGACCCCTTTTTTGATCTAATGTATACGCATGATAGATTAAAACTTGGTGTTGATCGAAATGGTCATTATCAAGCTGTAGAGGAGTATATGTTAGATGCGTCATCTTCTCAGAAAGAAAATTCATTATTCAAGACTTTAAAAGAGAATAATATTTATCCTTGTTGGTATTGTGGAGAATCTGAATATTTAGATTTCCCTAACTATTACGTCCCATTTTATGACCTATCTAACTCAAGACTTGAAGGTATATTGATTCTACAAAAAAAGGACGCACATATTAAAGAGTATTATTTATCTTATAATATGGTAAAACAGATAGCGCAAGAAAGAACTGAACCTTATTCTGAATATTGGCTAAGAATAATGGTCTATTTTTCAGAGGGACCTCAAGGCAAAGATAAAAAAGATCATTTTAATTCAAGGACAGAGGTTTGCAAAAAAGGAGCCGCAAGTTGTTTTTGTAGTGTGTCTAAGGTAGCATGCGGTTCTTGGGGTACAGACAATGATTTACAATGGTATTACGATTGTGATGCACCATGTGGGAGTGATGGAAGTGGAGGCGATAGTGGAGGCTCTGACAATGATGATGGAGGTCCTTTGACCATTGCAGATGTAAATACATGGATATCTGGAAATGATCCTGATGGAGCCGGCGGAGGAAGCAACCCATTGAATCCAAACCCTGATGAGCCATGGGATGATTTCTGTGGGGAATTTAATGGATCACTAGGAACAGCTGGTAATAACACATTAAACCCTGATGGCTCAACTGATATACCTATATTTGAAAATCCAGCTGATCTATACCTATTGCAACTAAATTCAATCATTAATCAATATGGAATGCAATCTCAATTCACTCCACAGGAGCTGATGGAATACATTGGTGAACAGTGTGCAGTAAGTAATGTATCAGAAGTTTCGAAATGTATTAAGTGTCATTTGATAAATGATTTAGGATTATCCGATGATCAGAATTATATATTAATGAATAATTTTGATGTAGTAGCTGATTGTAATGGTGACATGGATTGTCTATTAGCTGGTATAATAGAAAATAGTGATTGCAAGGACTATTTGGACGATTTCATGAGTTTTAATGGGTTAGAATTGTCATTAGAAGCACAATGGGCAATTATAGATTTAACCCAAAATAGTTTAGGGCAATCTAATTGTACTGATTTTACGAATAAAGCGTGGACAGCTACAGTAAACTTTGCAACAGGATCGATACAGTCACCTAGTGATATTTTGCTCCTCGTTAATTTTATAAAAACGGTAGATGATAAGAAGGGGCTACTGGATTACTACGAATTAATAACTTCATTGAGAGGTGAAGATCCAGATATAAGATGGGATAGGTCGATAGATTTGTATGATTTATTGATAGATAATCCAAATGCCTTGACAGAATGCGGAGATCCAGCTGTAGACGTTGCATTCTGGAGTGACTTAGCAAGTTTTGTCCCTCCACAAGAAGTTTTAGATAAATTAGAAGATTTAGGAGAAGGTTGGAGGCTACAAGGATTTCTTACTCCTACGGCAACTCCTTCCATAAATTTGGATTATTTTTCCACTACAATAACACAAATGCCTATCGATACAAGCACCAATCAACCATGGGTGCCAGAAGTTTTATTTGAACACATAAGAAAAAACTTCAATGATTTTGTAGACACTGATAATAGTGAATTCACCCCGATACTTGGTGATGAAAACTTATGGTTAAGCAGTGATCCAGTGCCAGCAGTTATTACGATCGATATAGATATACCAATAATTGGTTTTCAAGGAGATGATGGTTCTGTAATTTGTGCTCAGAATGAATCATGCTGTTGGATTTTTTCTACCGTAAAGGCACCTTTTTTTGAAAATATCGATGGAGATGGGGGTAATGATGGCTATCATCCTGTTAGTGGCAATAGGCAATTTGGATATACAATACATTCTGATGGAAGTATGGAAATATATACAAAGGGTGCAGATCGGTTTTTAACACCAACATCTGGTCCACTTTCAAATTCATATTTTGCAGAAAAACTTGCTGGATATTTATTGGAAAAAGCTGCTTTTACTGGAGCCGATAATCTCTGGAAAAGTTTTCAAGAAGGTATAAATAATTTTGGAAATGACCCAAGTAATGGTGGCATTTCAAAAATTAATACTCCAATAAAAAATAGGCCCAAAGTAAAAGACGAACTTAAAAATCTATTAAGACAATCTGGACCAATAAATTATGTGCCATGCGGAAATTAGTATTAAAGGATTCCATCTCATTCTATGTTCATATATTTTTTATATATCAATGCATATTACTTTTCATAATTCCATTTATAGTGAGTGTATTTAATACGAATTTAGCTTTATATATATTAGGATATGGAATATTCTATGTGATTGGATTTTATTTCATGTCTTGGATCATAGTTCCTTTTTTACTTATGGTCTATAACTTTTTGTTTAGTAAATTAGGTTTATTAAAGTCTAGTATTATTATTTTTTGTATCGTATCTATAATATCAATTTGGGGATATGATTTTTTTAATTTGATTAAAAGTAATGAAAGTAGATTATTTTTCGATATTAGCACAAGCCCTCTATTTTTGTGGGTAATATTCTTAATTAAAGAACATGATTTTAAATAAGCACAAGCAATAACAATAAATAAAACGGAATAGAGTCCTACGGGGCTGGGTCTCCGTTTATCATTCACCGTTAGGTGCTATTTGCAGAATATTTACCAATATGTGAGATATTGTTAATGAAAATCTTAAAAAGTTGGAAACATATACGAGAAGAGTTGATAGATTCTTTTCACCAGTATCTGGACCATTTTCTAATACGTATCAGGCTGAAAAACTTGCTGGTTATTTTCTTGAAAAAGCTGCATTTTTTGGTGCAGATAACCTTTGGAATAGTTTTCAGCAAGGTATATTTAATTTTGCTACTGAAGACCCAAATAATGGCGGATCTTCGATAATAAATCAACCAATCAAAAATAGACCTCCATTTAAAAATGCGCTTAAAGATTTACTTAAGCAATCTGGAACTATAAAATTTGTGCCATGTGGAAATTAGATAATAAATCTTCAGATCTCTTCAATAAGATGTTTTTCATCGCACTTTTGATTAATATTTTTCCCTTAATTTTTGGTCTATTTGTTTTTGGACAAGGAAGTATTTTTTATACTTTGCCCTATGCTGTTATTTATGGTATTATTTATTTCTGGATTTGTAGAGTAACATTTTCGTTATTGATGTATATGTATAATTGGCTATATCAAAAATATAATCTAAAATTTCATGCCGCTGCAATTTTAGCTGGAGCAATAATTTTTATTCTCTTATCTTGTATGAAAATTATCGGTCTCATTGAGGAAACACTAGAATTAAGGTTCTATAATGATGTATTAACATTTATCCTAATTTTTTGCTTTGGTTATTATTGTTGTCCACCAGATAAAAAATAAGTTTTCAGCAAACTCTTGGTGGAGTTTACGTTGGCTATGCATTCATGGGGCTGAATAAAATGAAACTAGATATACCGTTTACTATCCCTTGCAAATATTAAAGACTATGAAAAGAATATTGATTACGGGTTTGTTATCGTTTTTAAGTTACATACTTTACGTAGTATTTATTATGGCTCCAATAATTAGAGTTCCTTTTATTGCGGGAAACGAGTTAATTAAAGGTTTATTGGTTATTCCGACATTTCTTATAATATTCATTTTGCCATTTATTATTACCTATTCTATGCTTAGATATAATGACTATGTTAATTCAAAAATTATAAAGAATATAACTAAAGAATTTATTCTGTATTTTATATTTCACATTGGATATATATATATATATGAAAATGGATTTAAAACAGACTCAAAAAATTTTGTGTCAGACAGCTTGGTCACTGTGGTTGGGGTCTTTTTATTTTTCATTTTTCATGTGCTATTTATGACTTATATATTGAAAACATCTTGGATCCAGAAAATAGTATCTACTAATAAATAACTAAAGATCACAGGCTATAACAATAGATAAAACGGAATCCAGCCCTATCGGGGCTGGTCTCCGTTTATCATTCACCGTTGAGACAGCATACTCCCTGCGGTCGCATGCTGTCTCAACGATTCTGCGGCAAGCCGCAGTTGCGCCACCCTCCTCCCCAAGGGTCGGACGACAGCTCAACAGCGGATATAGGTAAACGTGAGAAAAAAAAGCCGCTAACTCGGATTTTTCTCACGTCAACCCATATCCACAGAATCGTTAGGTGCTATTTGCAGAATATTTAGCAATATATGAGGTATTGTAAAGGACAAACATAAAAAGTTGGAAATATATACGAGAAGAGTTGATAGATTCTTTTCACCAGTATCTGGACCATTTTCTAATACGTATCATGCTGAAAAACTTGCTGGTTATTTTCTTGAAAAAGCTGTATTTTTTGGTGCAGATAACCTGTGGAATAGTTTTCAGCAAGGTATATTTAATTTTGCTACTGAAGACCTAAATAATGGTGGATCTGCGATAATAAATCAACCAATCAAAAATAGACCTAAAGTAAAAGACGAACTTAAAAATCTATTAAAACAATCTGGACCAATAAATTATGTACCATGTGGGAATTAAATTTAAAAGCAAATTATTTATTTTATGTCCATATATTTTTCTTTTATCAATCTATTTTAATATTTGTGATTCCATTTCTTATAGGGATTGTATTCAAATTAAATGCGCCATTATTCATTTTGGGATATGGGTTACTTTATATTTTTGGTTTTTATATTTTATCTTGGATCATTATTCCTATTTTGATAGTTCTATACGACTTTTTATATAAGAAATTAAAATTGTACGGGGCATTTACCGCTCTTTTAATTTTTACTATTTTAGCATCGATTTACGGTTTCGAAATATTCAATTTGAGTAAAGGAGACGAAAGTAGATTTTATTTTGAGCTAATCACTAGCCCCCTATTTTTATGGATAATTTATGTAATAAGAGAACATGATTTTAAATAAGCATAGGATATTAACAATAGATAAAACGGAATCCAGTCCTACGACGGGGCTGGGTTTCCGTTTATCATCCACGATGGACGATGTTTGCGAAAAGCAGAATCCACAAGCATAAAGTTAGATGGTCGATTGTCTGCGACATCGATCACACTATGATTATTAAATATAGGAAATGAGGTCTCTGAGAAATCAGGGGCTTTTCACTGCAAGACACCACACGTTCGCCGAGGTCTGTCAACATTATGTTCGTTTAGGTCTCCCCACCTAGATGCAATATGATTGTCAAATTAGAAAAAAATGTAATGAAAAATAAAATACCAATAAAGATAAAAGCTAAGTAGTCATATGGAATCGATGTCTGGAGACATCGACTAGTACTAAGGAGAAATTAGGAAATAAACGTTGATAAGAAATGATAAAAGATATGAGTAGATGAAAATTAATTAATGATCATAATGGTCGAGGTTTGTCAACGCAACGCCAAGATTGCCGTTGTATGCAAAAAGTTTGATGAAAAGCAAATAAGCTATATGGTCGATTGTCTATGACATCGATCAGACTACGATTATGAAGGAAAGGAAACAAAATCCAGATAGGCAAGGTCTGTCAACATTAAGCTCGGCTAGGTCTGCGACATAGATGTCATGTGATTACAGAATAATAATACATTTGTAACTACTCAGCATATGGTTCCTAGATTGAGTCATATCATGTTAGCGACGGATACAATCCGTCGATTATAGCTGAATTAAGGAATGAAACAATAATAAAGTTACATTCTTCTGCTTGATGTTTTTCCCTTCTTCTGCGTTAAAAAGCCTCGCCTATGCTCTGCATTGCCTACGTTTTTTGCCTTGGAGAATGAATAAATATCGGCACATAAAAACGTACTTTATTAATGTTTGAGTCCACTCCGAAAACTCCTCAATGCTAGAAATATTTCTTTTGGCGATATTTTCATTTATTTCAATTAACTGATGCTCAGGCATCGCTGAATTTCAAAAAAAAATACAAATCTCATCCAAAATAATTCATTTTGAAGAGATTGATACTTTTCGGAGTGGACTCATGCATCATTCCTATGTGTACTATTCATTAAGCTATTTTGGACAAAAATGATCTGAGAGATAATTAAACATGTTTTTCTCTAAAGAAAAATAGCACCTAATTACTTGGCTATTCGATGTCATGAGACTATGATGAAACCTCTATCTAAATGTTATAATCATATTGTATCTCGGTCATTTGGCGAGATGAACTTTATGTTTACGGATCCTATTTAGTGTCGTTTCCACCTGTTTATTTTGCTTTAATCATTCCTATTTCTTCAGTAAATTCTTTCTTTAAAACCTCAGCCCTCCATTTTTCCCCAAAAAACTTCAAAAAAAGTTCATCTCCCACTTCCTACCTAATTCATTCAATAAATACGGGTTATAGATTACCAAAAAATGTAATGTGTTTTCATATTAAAAATGGTCATAATATGATATCGACTTTGGAGCAAAAGTTGGTCTAGTAGGGCTGTAATGGAAAAGTTATATCTGATCGTAAGTGATCTGGATCATTTTTCAAACGAAACATTAATAACCGACAGTGAAAGCTGTTTTTACACACGCAACATTGGTGTCAACCTCAGAATCTGGCACCATAGGAGCAAAAATGAATTAAACTTACAAATGATGAAAAAACCATTAAAAACACATTTTTACCAAAATGTATGCAAT
>JBLHWH010000140.1:0-17998 GCA_047628935.1 Halioglobus sp.
AATAAGCGCATCAGCATCTTGTGTGATTTCACTAATCATCAATAACGGTTGATTCTGTATTCTGTAGGTAACAGTTGAAGTTCCTACGTCGAAAAAGTTGTCACTTGCATCATCCAGTCCTGTACCAACAACAGCACCATCCTGAACAATCTGGTAAGTTTTAACCAATTCATCAGCACATAATTCCTCTGCTAAAGCACCAATGTTTTTCACAACTGCACCACATAACCAATCATCATTAGTTTGAGTTACATCACCAGGACAAGTAATTGTAGGAACATGATCGAAATGATTCACAGTTACTTTAACTTCACAAATCGTTTTGTTTCCAACGCCATCAACAGCCTGGAAAATCAAAATCGTAGTACCAATTGGGAACCGATCTCCTGTACTAAGTCCTGTACCATCTATTTGAGTCACCACTGGCATCACACAATTGTCTTCTGCTAGAGGTAAAGCGAAATTGACAAACGCGTCGCATTGATCAGTTTCTGTATTTTGAATTACTCTTGGGTAAGGGCAATTGATGAAATATGGAGGATCATTGTCTTCGACTGTTACGTTGAAGCTACAAGTTGTATGATTACCAACTGCATCTTCAGCATAATAGCTAACGGTTGAAGTCCCATTTTCAAATTCATACTCGGCTTCAAATAATTCTGCTAAAGGTACACCATCTAATGCGGAGTCAATTAGTGCATCTAAATAGAAAGGTCCCTCAATAGTGCCATCTGGATTTGTAATAGTATAGCTATACTGAGTGACAGCACAATTGTCATAAGGTAAGGCATGGAACCATTCATATTGTCTTTCACACACTATAACCTCTGTATCAAAATCATTGGCACCCATACAATCAATTTCAGGTCCTTCTAAAAGGTCTGCATTATCACATGAGCCGGAAGTGAATAATTCACATCCTCTTGCATCTACAAGGGTAACCGACCAAACAGGTTCTGTATAATTTACTCTAAGTATGCCCAGATCTTGTGAAAAATCTGTTATAGTATGATCTGGAGTTGTGTATAAGTAAGAACCATCGAAATCATCCGGGATACCATCTCTATCCACATCTAAGCTGGCGCCTGTATATTGGATAGTGTATGGTTCTCTTCCTCCGGTAAGCGTACCTAGATCTACAATTCTGTTTTCTACTTCTATACACTCGCATGTTGGATCGGGAAGTGTTAATGGTTGCCGAATTTCGAATACATCATGTACCATTACAAAACAACCAGTTAATAATTGTCCATTTTGCTGATTGATTTGTGTACCGATGGCTAAAACATAGGAAACGGTCACGTATCCGGAACCTGTTCCTAATGTATATAAACCATCCTGAGTAATGGACCCGGGATCGTTTGTCGATCCTATATCAGGTAGGAAGGCTGAAATACCGAAAGCACCGACTACATCTGGTCCTAGTGTCCCTACATTCGCATGAAGAATATTATTCCCTTCAGGGTTTACAATAGCAATGTATGGCTCAAGATCAAATACTCCTCCGAAAGGTTCTAAACAAGTTTCAGGTGCATCTAAATTCAACTCATATCCGTCAAAGAAGTCAACCACATTTACGATAGCAAAACAAACGGATTCATTCATGCTGTCGTCAATGACACGAAGTCTGATATAATTAGCGCCCTCTTCGGAACAATCAAAATCAAGGAATTCTGACCAGTTCGTTCCATCCTTTGAAATTTGTATGTCTACACCTACACAATTATCTGAACTACCTCCGTCGACGTAGAAACTTCCTGCCATTTGGTCTGCATATATGGTTACACTTCCTGCATTGTCCAACTGTACAACTAAGTCCACACAAACGGCATGTGGTTTTTCATTATCCTCTACGGTGATCGTAAAATTGTCAATTTGAGTTTCCAAAGGATCATCAAAATCTCCATCCTGATTGGAATCATTAAGTAGTGTATACGTTATCTCAGTCTCACCCACTTCAAAATTATGACTATCTGGCACATTTATGTCTCCGGGAGTCATAGAATTTATTTCGAAAAGAGTCCCGCTTACCGCGTCATTAAAGCTATAATTTAGGATACTGAAACACCCTCCGACTCCTTGATAAGGTACCAGACCATTTAAGAAGGCTGTACATTGGTCAACGTCAGTTCCTATGGTTAAATCATTGGGAACCACAAGAGTAGGTGCCTCCGAAGTTACACTCACATTAAAAGTGCATTTTTCAGGATTTCCGTTACAGGAAACTGCCGTATACTCAACTTTGTAAACACCTGGTGGGAGCAAAGAGCCTGGTACAGGACCGAATGTTTGATAAATTCCCTCTTCAATTATAGCTGGAAGCAGAACTAATGTGCTTGTCCCGCTATACATGGAAGTATCGATTAAAGGATTTAAAGGATCATTAACTATACCCATATACGGAAGTACATGCTCATCGCAAGAACTATGCACCGTAGGAATGGACCAATTTGATGCAATATTACATATCAAGGATTGTGCAAAAACGTAACCATCAGTATTACAATTTGCGAATATTGGTGGATCATAACTTTTAACAGTAACGGTAGCATCTCCACTGTTGGACCAAGCCATATTAATATCGCAGTTTAAAGCTGCAAGGACATCTTCTATTATTGCTCCTACGACCGGAATAGCTCCAATAGGAAGTAATTCAAGAAGGGAAATTCCATCACTGACAATAGGCCCGCATACCGCGCTTGGAGCATTTGGCCAAGCTGCAACCAATCGTACATTGATGGTTCCATTACCCACAACATTATTGGGTATTGTAAAAGGAGAGGAAGATGGAAATCCCTGAGTAATCCCTAAGTCATCTCCTTCAATAATATAGTCAAATGCTCCATCGCCGTCAGTATCTGCTACAAGTTTCCATGCACCTCCGTTTCCACCGACAAAAAATGCCAAGCCATCAAATATCATTTCAAGTAAAGACTTATCGCATTGAAGAAGATTATAAATGGACTTTAAAGGACATATTTCAAAGATTCCCAAATCAATACAAAATCCGAAGATATCACAAAGCGTACCTATTCCCGGAAGATCTTCAATATTCGGTCCACCGCCATTAGGGACATCAATACCAAGGAAGGATGCATTAAAATGACCACTTACCATTTCCTGGCTACATGGGATTACACCATCATCCATATCAACATCTGTCGTCAATAGATCAAATGGTAAAGAAATGGTAAAGAGTGATCCACAGGCCAATTTTAAAGTAGGGTTTGTGACTACCTCGCATGGAGTAGCAGCGTTAACATCACAATCATCTGGAAAAATTCCTTCGGCTCCACAACCATAACCGTCATTATATACTACGAATTTTTTGCAAGTCTGATTAAAACATGACATATCAGCATCCATAGGAACACCAGTACAATTTAAAGGTGCACTTAATGAATCTACGAGGCAAATATTATAAGTATAACTTCCCGCATCATCCATAGGCGGCGTAGAAAGTTCAATCTGCATCTCAGCGTTATTTACAATGGCTGTTGCCTCTGCATTATTACTTGTAATGTCAAATGTTTGATTGGGTCCGGTTGAATTCACAGCTATATTTATAACAACAACTGATTTACCGTCATTACAAACAGGCGAACTTGTACTAATCTCAAATTCAGGTTTTGGCATAAATGTTACCATCATTTTTGCTTGGGAAGATTTATCCTGGCAATTTTCTTTTGAAACCGTATAAATTACTTCTTTACAAAAGAATCCATTTGTGGCCTCAGCCTCAGTCAGCGTGTATAAAGGGGTTGGCCCCATGGTGCCATCTGTAAGCAACTTCTCGACAGCGTCACCATTTACCGTAAAGCTTCCTCCGACATCTGTGGAATAATCCTGGGGAAACATTTCATATAAATTAACAACAGCTGAATCTTCCCGGCATTCAAACAAGGTGGGTACGATGGTAGCAATCGGTTCTCTTAATAAAAAGAACTCCTTTGAGGAAGCAACTTTGCAACCATCAGCATTTGTCCGTATTAAGAATAACTTGTAAGGGGACTGGGTGGGGGGTATAGTATTGTAATCGGTTATTGGATCAAAATCATCGTAACTGACCATTAAATCTCCTGTACCAGTTTGTGTAAAACCAACGGGAAGGCAATCCATTGTCAAGCAGGGTCCTGATACTTCCTCTCTGTAAACTGACATATCCGAACCAAAGATTGTATCCATGGTAATACACGTCATATCATCCATAGGGAAATCCGGTAGAGCAGGATATGTAACAGTACAATTTTGGCTTCCAAGATCTATTTCACCAGCATCGACCATATCCGGACCATCTATAGTTGCGGCATACGCTCCAGTATTATCTACAATAACTTCGATGTAATATTCACCTGCAGATACACCTGAAGGACATACTCCATTACAATATAAGAAAGAGGCTCCTGCAAGGGATCCACCTGCACTGTTTGTTAAACCTGTTATTGCATCAAAAACAAAATTTAAACCACTTGGCAGTGCACTATCATCGGGATTACTGATGATTAGTGTGGTAGAAAAAGTACCATCCACCATGTTTGGTGTTTGGTCATTGTTGCAAACGCAGTCATTACTTGTCGCAATAGGAGGAGCAAACATATGCACTACATCCCCAGAAGTCACAAAAGTACTTTCCTCCATAGAAGAAGCTGCCGCAGTATTCATTATGGAGGTGGCGACATTATCTAAATTAACCGTCACACTGAAAGTTACGGTTGTTGATTCACCTGGAAGTAATTGAGAAATTATCCAATTAGGACTCAACGGTGACGAAACAGATGGAGGAATTCCAGAAACATAACTGAGACTTCCCGGAACCAAAGTCGTGTTCATAGGAGCCTCATCTGTTATCATAACTTGATTGTTAGTCTCTGCACCAGATATATTGGATACAGTCAAATTATATTGTATGGCATCACCTAAATGTACAGGATTCGCTGTAGAGGACATTTTTGTAATGCTTAGCGTTGTTTGTGCCGCAAGTTGAGTTCCGGTACCGAGCATAATAAAGAGAAATAGAAAACCGAGAAGGTTAGATATATTTCTACTGAAGTTTCGTCGCCTTGAATACCTCGTGATGGTAGGTTTGATAATTTTTGCCATTGTTTTGTTTGTTCCGATTTATTGATAAATACACTACTTAAAATTTCAAGTCTTCCAATAGGAAGGGAAAGAATTTAGAAAGTTCTGTTTTTGATTTTTTATTAATATTGATATAGCTCCATGTGTTGCCTTTGTCTTCTGATACGGCAATCATTTTTTGGACTTCTACATTGTCAGTATTTTGATTATTGAAGGTCACATTTTGAGAAATGACAACTTGTATGTTGTCATCTAAAGTAGCAATTGATTCGATATCATTTAATGAAATATCTTTTATCGCAACATTTTTAATTTTGAGATCATTCATGGTATTTCGGATGACTTCCATGAAGTTTGCCCGGCCACCATATGACTCCACTAAGGAAGGATGGTTATAATCAGTGAATTTTGAGTAGTCTTCTGAAATCATCGCTTGACCCATATCATAAACTTGAGTTTTAAATACATTTTGCAACTCATTTCTATCTATTTCTGCGGATGATGAATAATTAAAACCCCAGTATCCAATTAATCCTATTGCTATTATGGACAATGAAGTGGTCAAAGGTGTAATCAAAGACTTTTTAACTTTGTCTTTTGACGGTTTAGAAAAATATTGAAACCATTGAATGACCAACCAAACAATGAAGACAGAGAAGGAGGCTAGAATTAATACGTAGACGCCATATTCTAAATGGTATCCTGCAGTAGCAGATGCCAATAGTGGATTGTCCTCTTGATAATTAGATTTTTCAAAATTGTAGTTGAATAATTTTCTATAAGAAGATAAACACAACAGAAGACTTAATATTCCAATCGTTACAGAAGAAAAAGTAGACATTCGTCTTTTTCTTAAACCGATTACTACTGTAAAAAGAATTACGGAAAATGCAAAACCTGTTACAAGTCCATCGCCAACGTACCCATGAATGGTTAGGTTCATTTTAGGATAAGTTAACCAAGGCATAAATGAAGCCGAAATTCCTAAAAGGGAAAAGAGTATGAGTAGGTGCTTAGCTTTCATAGAGCCCATTTTTTAACTGCCGAAAACCAATATAAGTACTGATAATTACTGTTCCTGAGATCGTCGCACTTATAATATGCGGAGAAGTTCTGACTGGTGTCGTTGTCAAAGTTACAGCTAGGGCGTCTGCCGAGTAAGAACCATAAAAGCCGAAAGTGGGACATTGACCATAACTGTAAGTGGCCAGAAATAATAACATAGCGTAAAGTTAAAATATGTAGTGCTTTGATATAGTATTGATTAAATAGAATTGAAAAAGGTTCACAACTTTGGGACGTAATACTTGGGTTAAATTTCATGGATTAATATTAACTTTTAACTGATATCTTATTTATAGTTTAATCGCAAAGTAGTATTTATTTTGACTTAATTGTCTGTCGTAACAAATTTTCTTCATATTTAAATTTATAATATATTTGATTTTAAAAATAAAATTACAGGTAGGAAAATGGGTGTATGACAAAATGCAGAAAATGGTTAAATTGTGTCACCACTTGAGTTATAATTAATATTATATAGTCAACTACTAGGCATGGATAAGCAAGAAATAAGAGCTTCCATCCTGAGATCAGTCGAGCAAGAGATAGATGCGTGGCTGGATGTAGAACAAAAAATTACAAATGCGTTTGACTATGAGAAAACGCTATTTGACCGTACTGTGATAATAGGGAGGTTAATGTTGGAAAACAGTAGAGGGAAACCACCAAAGGACAGGAATAAAAAAACGGAGCTAACCATATTTGGGAGAGTAGCTTTAAGTAAGAGTCATATGTTGCAGCACAGTGCTTTTAAGATCACATCTTATATGCAATCAATGATATGCCTAATGTCTCAGAATGTAGTGTTTAACGAAGCTTCTTAGTTTACTCAAAGAATTATTGAACATAAGCCTTAGTGCAAAACAATGTCAAAGAGTGAGCCAATGGTGGCGATCAAATAAATCATATCATTAATGCAAACCAAATAGATTTTATACCTCAATTAAGTCCCCCTAAAAAAGATGACATCTGTTATGTGATGATGGACGGATGTATGTTGTATACCCGTGATGACGGGTGGAAAGAGAATAACTTAGCTAGAATATTCTATGATAGGGAAAATATCAAAATTCAGGAGAATAGAAATGAAATAGTCAACACAGTTTATGTCAGCCATCTAGGAGGTATTGATAAGTTTTTTCCAAAACTAGAGCGTCATACGGCACTACTAAAGACACCAAAGGTATTTATAGCCGATGGAGCGAAATGGATATGGAATTGGGCAGATGATAGTTACCCAGGATGTGTGCAAATACTGGATTATTATCATGCTGTGGAGAAATTAGAGGCATTTGCTAAAATTCAATTTAGCGATCAAATAAAGCGAAAAGAATGGATGGCTATGCAAAAAGAATTACTGATGATAGATAGAGTCGAAGATGTAATACTAAATATTAGAAAAACTAGATCAGTAAACACATCAGCCAAGGAATTAAAGATGAAAGTTATCAGATATTTTGTAGAACACGAAGATAGAATGCAGTATAAAACGTTTAGAGATAAAGGATTATTGATAGGGTCAGGCCCAATGGAGGCAGCACATCGAAATGTGACCCAACAGCGAATGAAACTGTCAGGACAAAAATGGTCGATTAAAGGTGCAATTGCAATTGCTAACCTCAGGTGTTATCAAAAAAGTAATAAATGGGGTATTATCAATGATTTAATTAAAATTGCAGCTTAATATGCATTTTATCATACACCCGGAAAAATCCAATTAAATTGGAAATAAAATTATTCTTCTACCTTTGATAAAATCCTTCAATTACTTTATTTGAATTCAACAAAAAAACCAATTATTTTATTTGTTGCGTTTTTTGGAATATTTACAGTTATTATAACGTGGATTGAGTATACCAGACTGGAGGTGTTTTTAAAAGGTTATGATGGTGATGGGGTTTTCTTATCCATTCTTTTTTCGATCATTTTCTTGATCAATATATATTCCGGGTATAAGGGAGGACTAAAAAATAAAAAGATAACAAACATTATTACTTTCATTTTTGCGGCTATTATCTTCTTATTGAGTGTTTATAAAATATATGCGGTTTATGTCGATGTTTTTAATTTCGCGAGAAATGATCCTATCACGAGTTATGCAGGTGCAGGAGTAAATTTGATATCCGGGTTATATGTGATATCATTTCTTAGTTTTATATGTTTACTGGTCTTAAGCCTTGGAGTATATTTCACAAAGAATAAACAACTTATTATTTTAGTTTCGATTCTACTCTTGTGAGGTACGGTCACATATCTGATTTACAATTCGATTAAGAATGAAAATCGATTAGACAAAATAGAGATTGAAGAAAACTTGCATACTCATTTTGATAATATGAGTAATGCTTTAATATCAAAGCGATCAGATCAATTTGTTGAATACATGCACCCTATATTGTATCAAAGTATTGGTGGTCGGGATAAAATGATAGAACTAATGACTGCGCTTTATGAGGATGTGGAAATCAAAGAAAGTAAAATCATCAAAGTCTTAAAAACCGAGACCAGAGGAGATATCATTCAGACTTTACTAATGCAAAGATTTATAATTATAAATGGCTCCGAAGAAATCATTTCATCCAATCAATCTTTTGCATTTTCATATGATGGCGGAAGGACTTGGAGTTTTGCTGGTATTGAGAATCGGACTTTTGATGAGATGAAGAAGATATTACCTGAATTGTTTGAGGAGTTGCGATATTTGTAAGGTAATATTCTAGAGAAAAAACTATGACTTCTTCTTCTTTTCAACCTCCGCAATTAAATCAGGAAAAAATGCATTGAACCCATCTTGAATCTCATCAAAGTCCTTTTCTAAATCATCAAAAGCTGTCGCAAAATTAGATTTAAACTTAGCTCGTATCCCTATACGTTCGAATGTCTTCCTCATACCTGATTTTTTACCGTATTGCAAAAGAAAATCATCTGCTATCATCCGTTCTGTGATATCTTGCAAGTGGATTGGAAACAAATGAGAATATTCATTTAAAGTAACATAAATCTCATCCGCAAATTCTCGGATGGGCACATTTGTGTATGTCTCCCAATTTTTACTCAAGATATAGTCATAGAACACATCAATAACCACAGGAGCATATTTTTTGTGCCTTTTTCTTAGCTTCCTAGTACTGCGTAGAACTTCTTCATGGGTGTCTGTATAATGATCTATATGCCTGTGAAGCATAATACCTTTCACAACCTTTTTTGGAAAGAGAACAAGATCTCGGTTCCTAATAAAATCAGCCACATAGTTACCTACCGTAAGCTTTTTATCTCCATAAGTGAGAAACATATGTGCTAAGAAATTCATATTTTTAAATTTATATCGATGTCATTAATAACTGATTAAAAAGGTCAATTATCTTTTACTTTGTTTTCTTTTGTCAGTTTCAAGAATTGCGTATTCGAAGTTATCAGACCACCCAGATTTCAAAGGAAGTATTTGTCTTCCTCTCCCCTCTCTTATCATTCCTACTTTTTCAAGTACTTTGATAGATCCAATATTAGCTACTGCACATCCCGCTTGGATTCTATGCAACAGTAGACTATCAAATCCAAAATCTATCATCCCAGCCAAGACTTCTGTAGCAAAACCTTTCTTCCAGTATTTTGGTTGTAATTTATACCAAACTTCAGCTTTATTAAATTTTTTACTCGCTAATTTCAAACCAAATAACCCGACAAATCCATTTTCCAATTTAGTTTCGATAGCAAACGTATAGTTTGAGATTTCGGTTAAATTATTGTCAAAAATCCAAGACTCTATAATTACCTTAGTACGCTCGATATTTTCAGGAATTCCTAAAGTGTTGTACTCATCTGATTCTGGTAATGAATGAAGATTATGAATAGCATCTAAATCTGACATTTTGATCAACCGACACTTTGTTCTCTCAGTCAACACTTCAATTTCTTGCATAGAATTTTATAAGATGAAATATAGGTTTAATAATTCTTGTAATCAACTAAATCGAGTTTACTGTTCATCCACGCTGTTCAAAATAACTTCTTTATAGTAGTTTACAACCTCACTATATTCTTCAGTTATAGCCTCCATATCTACATCAAAAGTAAATCTTCCTCTGGCTATTTTATGAAACCATCCATAATGATTATCTCTAAGTATGTTCCCCGTATTAGGTGGTGCTCCTAATTTCTTTAACTCGGCAGCAGTCGCTTCCACCTTATCTTGTAACAAGAGAAATATAAAAATAGAGGCTTCTCTGTAAGCTGTAATTATTTTTCCATTGACTCCACCTCGATTATAATTACCGGATCTATTATCAATTTCTTTCTGCACACGTTTTTGCCTTCTTGCATTCTTTCTAGGACCAGTCTTTTTAGCTTCAGAGATGAGCTCTACCATACTATTCTTAGTATAGAGATGAACTACTATCAATCCAATCCCAAGTCTGCCTAATAGTGTTTTTGCATTTTTAAGCGATTTTCCCCTTTTTCCTTTTTTCGGAATAGGAATAGCTGCATAAACATTGTCCGACAATCTCTGACGTTCCAGGCATTGGTAAACCAACTGGAGATTGAATCCTTTTTTTAGTTCAATTATATGGAGCTCTTCATCCTTTATTCCTACAATATCACAATCCACTACTTCAGCTTGAACAGCAAACCCGTTATTGACCAACCATTTTCGGATAGGTTCATACAAGTCTTCTTCTTTAAAATTATCTGGACGTTTTAGTGGCATGGATATGATTATTGTGCAAAGGTAATAATGAAAATTAAGATTAAGATGAATTTCGTTTTCGCTAAATCAAGGTACTTTAATTCACTCCTGAAACTCTTTTCACCCATAAATAATCACTGACACTCGGGTCAATTATTATTATCTCTCCAGTGATTTTATTTTCAACTACATTAAAATCATGGTCCATATAAAAGGAGATCTCAAAGAATTGATGAATGTTGATTCCCAAGAAGTATAATTGCCCAATTTTGTGTTTGGATTCAATAACATTTTGCATGTTACTCTTTCTAATCAAATAATTTGATGCTGAATTATACATTGCCGAGTACCCAATACAATTTGCTTGTTTTAAATGTATTAAGTCATTGGGTTTCGAGAAGCACTGGATAAAGAAAATTCTAATTTTGCATTTGTGATATCATTAGCAATTTCAACAATTTCCTCCAAATCAATTATTCTATTATTTGACATAGAATCAAGAATGGAAATTATAATCTCATCATAAAGTTCAACTTCAACTCTATTTCCAGTTTCTTTATAGTTAACTAAGAACCTAAAAATGAATCCTCGAAATACTATCAGAAACAATATTAAGACCACTATCCCTTTTAATAATTTCATAATGTTATGATTTCATCATGCTATATATTGTACAGTTTAGATAAGTTAACCGACAACTTACTTCTATTCTAAACCAAAAGAGAACATAAGCCGTTTGGCTCTGGCAGTATATTAATTAAAATTCAGTCATTCTATCATTCAGTCATTCAGTCATTCTACCATTCTATAATTGAATCACTGAACAACCTGCAACTCATCAACACCATCAAACGTACGAAAATCAACTGGTGTCACAGATGACACTCCTTGCTCCGGCATATATACACCATAGAGAATATCAACTGCAGACATAGTAGACTTATTATGTGTAACGATGATAAACTGAGAGTCCTTAGAGAACTTCTTGATAATCTTATTAAACTTCTGGATATTGGCATCATCTAGAGGTGCGTCTACCTCATCAAAAATACAGAACGGTGCAGGTTTCAGAAGATAAAGAGCGAATAATAACGCCGTAGCAGTTAGTGTTTTCTCGCCACCAGAAAGTTGGCTAAGTGATTTTGGTTTCTTCCCTTTCGGTTTTGCTATAATTTCGATGTCAGACTCCAACGGATTATCAGGATCTACTAAAATCAGATTACAATTATCTTCCTCAGAGAATAGACTTCTAAACACATCGATAAAGTTTTCTCTTACTTTGTCAAATGCTTCCAAAAACATGGTGGTAGCAGAAGACTCTATTTCTTTTATCGTTTCTAAGAGAGACTCTTTGGCTTCAAGTATATCTTTTCTTTGCTTCGAAATGTTCTGAAATCTTTCTTCCATTTCATTATAAGCTTCGACTGCCATCGGATTTACATCCCCGTAATTATTAAGTTTTGATTTTAGCTTTTCAACTTTTTCTTCTAGCTCTTCGAGACTTGTTTCTATTTCAGGTGCTTCTTGATTGATAATATCGTTTATCGCAATACCGAATTCTATTTTGAGACGCTCTCCTACTGCACTTATTTTAAATTTAACATCCTGATAGTCTTCTCTTATCTGTTGGACTTTCAGTTGGATTTGATTTTGATTTCGGGTTATGACTCTTATTTCATCCTCGATCTCAGATATTGCCGATCGTGCAGAATAGTATTTTTGCTCCGCTTCACTTAGTTTGTTTTCATTTTCTTTTTTTGCGTTGTAAAGATGGACCAAATTTTCATCCATTGTCTTTACTTGCTTCAAGATATCCTCAGCACCTTCCATCTCATCTTTACGTCTTATTTTATCTTGTTTGACTCTCCTTTCTAGATCATGAACTCGACTATTCTTAAAATCGAGATCTTTATTCAGATTGCTAACGAGGTTCTGTTGTTGAATACCAGCTATGTTTGACTCATTGAATTTCTGACTAGCGATAGCAAGTATTGAATTCAGGCCATCAAGGTCAGAATCATCTCCATTATTTTTATCTAAATTTTTGATTTTCTTTTGAGTCTCTGCCAGCGACTTATCAATCTCTTTAGCTTGATTTTTAAGTTTATCTAGTTGAACTTTTGTAGACTCTTCTTTGTCTTTTTGTTCCTTCTTGTACTGTTTATAAACATCAATTCTTGTATTCAACCCCGCTTGTTCACGCTCTAGTCTAGACTTTTCGTTTCGCAGCTGATTGATTGAATGTGCATTATTCGTCTGCTTTAGATTTGATAATTCCGCTCTCACTTGATCCAGCGAAGAAGACAATTTCACTCTTTGTTCTTCTAATTTCTTAAGGTCTTTTGATAATTTTTCAAGGTTCTTTTTTCGACCTATTTTTTTTCCTTCAAACAATCCTACCGAACCTCCACTTATATAGTTTTTCCCTTTTAAGAATGTTCCCGACTTTGCTAGATAAGTAAACTCACTTGGCAAAACATCATAATTAAAATCACTAAAAGTCCCTTCGAAGATTAATACATCTTTCAGTATGAAATTCAACAAGTTATCATACTTGGTTTCTACTTTAACTTTTTGTGATGCAGGTGTAGTATCCGCTATATTTTGTCCAGAAGTATTTACTTTTTCGATCTTATCGAGTAGAAAGAAATTCGCCTTCCCTTTCTGCGAAGTAGTCAGTAGATCGATTGCAGATTTTGCTTCTGCCATGTCTTCCACCACATAATAGTTAAGATAGGGACTTAGGAACTGTTCAACAATTCCTCGACAATCTTCATCCACATCTAGCAAATCAGATAATACTGGTACGTCCTTCTTCCAATTTGTACTCAAAAACTTAATAGATTCCGGAAAACCTTCATAATTATCGATCATACTTTTGAGCAGGTCGTATTCATTTTTTTTACTATCGATTGTCCTAGTAACCTTGTTCAATTCAGTTCTGACGGACTCTTGTTTCTGATCTAATTCTTCAACCTTAGCTCTTCTTTCCTCCTCGGCTTTATTGAGATTCTCAATATTCTTATCTTTTTGATCAATCTCTTTTTGCAGCTTTTCAAGAGATGCTTTGGCATTTTTATACTCTCCTTTTCTACCTTCAAGAGAAATCTCTCCTCGTTTTAATCCTTCTTTTAGATTTGATTCGTTGTTAGAAATAAGTGCAAGCTGCTTCTCAAAATCATAAACCGATCTATTCAGCTGTTCTCGCTCAAGTGTTCGTTTATCAAATGCTTGTTTAGCATTCTGATGATCAGCTTTGATCGCATCATACTTCAGCTTATAAGTTTCTGTTGCTTTAGATTGACTTTTGTATTTGATACTTTCCTCGTCAAGCCTTTTCTTGAGAAATTGCACTTCATTTCCAAATCTTTCAAGATCTAACTTACTAGCAGTTATTGACTTTTTTAGCGTCTCCGCATTCGATTCCTTGAATTTTTGCTTTTGTTGTAATAGTCCTTTTTCAGATTCTAAATTTCTGATTTTGGTGACCAACTCATTTAGTTCTCTTTGCTTAGAGGATAGAGATTGTTCTTTTTCTAGGTTTCCTTTTTTCTCTTTTTCGAGAAATGCTTCTTTCTTTCTGACCTCTATATCAAGGCCACTATATTTGTCTTGTTCCGATTTTAATTCAGAACCGAGTCGTTTGTAGTCTGCCTTAAGAGATTGCACGGAAACTTGGGCAAACTTTACAGCCAATTCTTTATAATTAGCTTTTAGATCAAGATACCTCTGTGCCCTTTTGGCCTGTTTTTCAAGACTTTTTAGATTTCCTTCTATTTCAAAAAGCAAGTCTTCTACTCTATCAAGATCGGCAGTTGTTCCTTTTAGCTTATTGAGTGTTTCTCTTTTTCTTCTTTTATATTTAGAAATACCAGCAGCTTGCTCAAACATTTTTCGTCGAGCATTCTCCTTATCCGCCAATATATCATCGACCATACCTAACGCAATAATGGCATAAGAATTACTTCCTATTCCAGTATCCATCAACAAAGTGGTGATATCCTTTAACCTACAGCTGACACCGTTGAGTCTATACTCACTCTCTCCACTTCGATATAATATCCTCGATACAGCAACAGTCTGATACTCCGTAGGTAATATCCCTTTAGTATTTTCGAAAGTCAAGGTCACTTGTGCTGTCGATGCTTCCTTCCTCTTTTTAGTGCCATTAAAAATGATATCGGACATTTTCTCCAATCGGAGCTCCTTGGATTTTTGTTCTCCAAGCACCCACCTTATAGCATCTACAACATTTGATTTACCCGAGCCATTAGGACCCACCACGCCTATTACATCATCATTGAAGTTCATTGATGTTTCGTTAGGAAAGCTCTTGAAGCCTTTTATGGTCAGGTTCTTTAATCTCATATTGAATAGCAAATATAATGAGAATGGGGATATTACCTAGATTGTGATAGTTAAATAAGTAAGTATGGGGATGTGACTTTGTAAGAGGTTATAAACTAGGAAGTAATGGGTTATGGGAAAGTTTAATATGAAAATTTGAATGATAGAATGATTGAATGATTGAATTATTGAATTATTAAATTATTGAATGAGTTATTGAGTTGCTGGGTTGTAATAAATAAGTTGCTTAGCGAAATCTATTGAATAGGTGATTCAAGAATGTCGTTTTTTGAAACATCTCAAAAAAAGCTAAGTGCTTATTCAACGTCTTAACACGATTCATCAATTCTATCAAATCAGCTATTTAACAAAAAAGTAATTATTGATAAAAAAAGAGTGACAACCTGAAATGCACCTTATTGAATCTGACCATTATTTATAATTAATTTTAGACCATGAATAATATCTTCAATCAAGATTACAAGGAATCTCATATCTCTGCTAAATCAGGAGAAGGTTAAATACATTTTGATTGGAGGTTATGCAGTGATTTTGCATAGTTATGTAAGGACAACTGGAGGCCTTGATTTATGGCTCAACAGAACACCAGAAAACTACAGCCGGTAGATTACGCAGCAAATAGATTTGGATTACCTACATCAGAAATGACCGAGCAAAAATTCTTACATGATAAATCAATTGATGTTTTTTCATTTGGTAGACCGACCAATGGTTTAGATATCATGCTCAATGTAAAAGGCCTGAATTTTAAGAAATGTTTTGATTTATTGCTTAAGTGCAGGCAACTTTAAACTTCAATTAATCAATTATCAGTACCTTATAGAAGCAAAAAAGCTGCTGGCAGGCCGAAATATCTAGTAGATTATATATATAAGAAGAAGAAGAAGAAGAAGAAGAAGAAGAAAGAAAGAAAGAAAGAAAGAAAGAAAGAAAAGCGATTTGATAAAATGCGCATGCTCAGCAAATGTTTTCAGAAGCTGATAAAAGTATAGCATATTGGAGAACTAGACCCATGTGGGAGCGCCCGCAGGCTGGATATCATCTTTCATTAAGAGCTTATGGTTATGATCCGAATGAGCCAGAGCCTAGGTTCGATTTTAGTTATTTTGAAATTAGAAAATCTAGCCGATTATATGGCTTTAATAATAGATAGAGATTGCTATAAATCTTGTGATTAGTATTCTCTATGTACTCCAATATTTAGTCGACCGCTGCTTACTAGAATCATTTTTATACAGATAATCCCCACTTACCCTACCAATTAGGACCTACCACGCCTATTACATTATCATTGAAGTTCATTCACGTTTCGTTGGCAAAGCTCTTGAAGGCCTTTATAGTTAGGTTATTTAATCTCATATTGAATAGGTAACATAATGAGAATGGGGTATTACCTAGATTGTTATAGTTAAATAAGTGCGAATGCAATAGTGGCTTTGTAAGGTGTTATTAATAAGATGTAATGGGTTATGAGAAAGTTTAATATGTGGGATTTGTGAGATATGCGGTTTTGCGGTTTTGTAACGCAAAATGTATTACGCATTTTGTGTATTATATTTACTGTATGAATCCATTTGTACTAAAATAGATATATAGGTCCATTCCTTTTCACCCAGATTTTTCATAAGAAAACCTAAAGTTATAACCTACATCCGCGTCTGCGGATTTAAGGATATATTTAAACTTAGTCTAATTACCTTTTATACTTCCTGCATTCAACTAATAAATGCGACGGCATCATGAAAATCAAGTTTGGTGGCGAAAAATTCATTAGGAATTTTATATCCTAATCTCTTTCTGGGTCTATTATTAAGTTTAAGTTACGAAAGTTGGCCAACTTTTCCTTTTATTAGTCTAATTCCGAATAAAGGTATTTTTTGGTTGGAATAACGTTTACGGGAATGTGCATTGTACATAATAAGTTATTTATGTCTTCATTCATTTCTTCTTTTAGGGATAGTTTAGGTAATCTGTCGAATACAAGTCCTCTACTAATAGCTGATTTTGTCCAAAAGAAAAAATCCATAATTATTACATTAAGTAACATTAGTGGGCCTATATTTTAAAGTAGTGCAGTTTTCAAAACTTATTTCAATTTCGAGACTTCCGTTTATAGTAGAAAAATGTAGCGTTGAGAATACCTCCTTAATGAATCTAATTGTTTCTTTTGTATTTGTTTCAATGCATACAATTCGAGGTGAAACTAAATTTGCACGAACTAAATGAGATATCATAAACATGTTCTTGGCAGTGCTTTGAGAATTCAGAAAAACCTTGAGATCGCTTTAGTTTTATTTGACGTTCAATCATACCCAAAAGAAGATTTTTGTTCCTTTTGGTCTTAGTGTTTCTTCTTTGTTTAAGTTCTTTGCGTTCTCTCTTAAATTGCAGTAACTTATTTATCAGTGTCTTTCTCAAGTATTCTATTTATTTTTTCCACGCTTATCGCTAACGGTTCTGCTATGGTTAGTACGGGAATTAAAAGTAATGAATTTCCGATTAAGCACTTAGCCAAATTTTTAATTTTTTCTCTATTTCAATAGACATATAAAATTGAAAATTTTGCGGACTTTGTTTAAGGCTCTGAACTTTAGATTCAGCACTAAATCCCGTATTAACTATAGCCATTGCTAGCTGTTGGCTTTATTAGTTAAGCAAATCCGCCATTTGCTCCGATGTTTTGTCCTGTTATCCATTTTGAATCATCATCTACAAGAAATAAGATGATTTTTGCAATGTCTTCAGGTTCGCCAATTCGATTAAAAGCAGACATTGAAGCCAAACGTTTTATAACCTCCTCATTTT
>JBLHWH010000141.1:0-17842 GCA_047628935.1 Halioglobus sp.
ATGGAAAAGTACAAGAGATAAAAGTGTCTGGTAGAGGTTATAGAACATTCGATAAATTTAAAAGTGCTATCCTATTTTTTCATGGAAAACTAAACCTCTTTCCATTTAAATGGGCGTAGAACCATTATTCTTTGTTTTTTAGTGTCTTTAACAGTGAAATATTTTGCTAAACTGATGTTGAATTTACCATTAAAAATAGTGGGTATAATGTGGGTAAGACTTGCTTTAATAATAGGTGCGGTTCTTATAATTCCAAAATCTTTAGAAACGATTAAATGGGCCAGCGTTAGGTAATATTTTAGACTTTAGGGATTCTTTATGATTAAGGGCATTTACAAGGAATTCGCGGTAATGATTTTTGGGGGCGATGCTATATCGAATGTGCTTTGGGATGAATATAAACCAATTATGATATTTCTAATTGAATTATATAAAAATAATGCTTGGTGTAATATTGACAGATTTAGGAGATCGGATACACAGATAGAACCACTAAAACTATTTATTAGGAACTCGAATTTTGATGGAACTAAAGCTATTTTGATATTCAAGAATCAAGATGTTGTAATAAGGTTTGAAAAAATTGAAGACCATTTCGTTTTACACGGATAGAATAATAAGGGGCAAATAAGAGTGGGCTTGGATGAGGTTGTCCAGATCATAGCATACGAGACGGATAGGATAGTGAATGTTACCAAAGCGGGGAAATTCAGATCTATATTATCAGCTGGAAATAATGATATTATTATTATTATTATTATTATTATGGAAAAGTAAACGGTGGTCAATTTCAAGAAATGATAAATAAAATTATTCTCAAGTAATTACTCATCTATCTAGGTTTAAGTTTCTTGGTCGGCAAATTCAAATCTTACTAGTTTACATGAAAAGTTAAGAGGTACTCATTAATTGGACTGAAACTGCATTGTTCTAGAACAAAAAAAAGACTCATCAAATGAATGATGAGTCTTGATATTCTTAAAACAGAACTGATTAATTAGAATCAAAATATAGATTTCTCGCTATCTCAAATTCTCTTAATATCAGTTTTACTCTGCTATTAGTTCGATATTTATTTTTGCAGTAACTTCTTTGTGCAATTGAAGTATTACTTCGTAAGTACCAACCTCTTTGATGTTCTCATCAAGGATGATTTTCTTTCTTTCTACTTCCGCTTGCATTTGCTCTACTAGTGCATTCGCAACTTGTAGGTTAGTTACACTACCGAAGATCTTACCTGAAGTACCAGCTTTAACACCGATTTTCAATGTTTGACCATCAAGTTTTGCAGCCATTGTTTTGTAATCGTCAAGTTTAGAAGTCTCTGCAGCTTCTAAGTCAGCTATGATTTTATCAAGCTTTTCTTTATTTGCAGCATTTGCTATTACAGCCATGCCTTGAGGGATAAGGTAGTTTCTTCCATATCCATTCTTCACAGATATTACGTCATGCTTATAGCCAACGAACTCTACGTCTTTTAATAAAATGATTTCCATTGTATATAGATTTTAAAAAATTGGATATTAAATTTATTTCAAAAGGTCAGCTACATATGGAAGTATCGCTAAGTGTCTCGCTCTTTTTACAGCTACAGCCACTTTCTTTTGATACTTCAATGAGTTACCAGTGATTCTTCTAGGAAGGATCTTACCTTGTTCGTTTATGAATTGTAGTAAGAAGTCAGGATCTCTATAATCGATATGTCTGATTCCGAATTTCTTAAATCTACAGTATTTTTTTCTTTGAGATCCGATATTAGGATTGCTCAAAAATTTGATATCATCTCTAGATGCCATTTTCTTTAATTTTTAAGTTTATTAATATGGATTACTCTTCTTCTGATTTAGCGGCTACTGGCGCAGCTACTGGTTCTGGTGCAGCTACTGTTTCTGGTGCAGCTACTGTTTCTGGTGCAGCTACTGTTTCTGTTGCAGCTACTGGAGCAGGAGCAGGAGTTTCTTTTTTAGGAGCAGGAGCGGCTGGTTTAGCTTTTCTTACTTCTTCTTTAACTTCTTCTTTTGCTTTTTCTCTTTTCTTACCGATAAGACCAGCTCTTTTGTCAACGTTATATTTAACACCGTACTTGTCTAATCTTACTGTTAAGAATCTCAAGATTCTCTCGTCTCTTTTAAGAGCCAATTCGAATTTTGGTAAGAATGAACCATTTGGAGTACTATATTCTACTACATAGTAGATACCACTTGTTCTTTTCTTAATTGGGTAAGCTAATTGTTTAAGTCCTAAACCATCATTGTTTACGATAGTACACCCACTGTCTTTCAATAGGTCTTCATAGGTCTTAGCTGTCTGTTTAATTTCATCGCCAGACAGAACGGGATCGACGATAAAAGTCACTTCATATTGTATCATATACAGAAGTTATGTTTTATGATTAAAAAATAAATTTCCTTAAAGGGCTGCAAAAGTAATAAATTTTCTCCAATATACCAAGTAAATAAGGTTGTGAGCGAGTTTGCATGAGCCTTATAGTAATAAGAGGTGTATCCAAAGTGAGCGTATTGGACTTGCATTTTCGTGATTTAATGAGAATACACTATCCTGTAAATAGGGCTCAAAGGATTAAGACCCACCAAAAATGGCAGGTCTTAATCTTTAGATATTTAATACTTAAATTCTCCGATGCTTGTATCGGGGTCATAAAAAAGATGTTTTTGCATAAAAACGTCTTATCACAAAAAAGATCCGATTTCCGACCTTTAGGTTGGAAAATTTTTGGCTAATGCTCCATCCGCTTGCGGTGGGGTAGTCAAAATTTAGGATCTTTTTTACTGTCGATTTTCCTATATTTCCCCCACAACAGCTTCGGTTACATTGATGATATGATCACCAACTTTTTCTAATGAGGAGTAGATATTGTTATAAACCATTGCAGATTTTACGTTATAATCCTCTTCACCAATCTTAGTCAAGTTCTCTTTTCTGAATTTGTCTCTCATCTTATTGATATCATATTCTAAATCTACTGCTTTCTCCTTTGATACTTGATCATAATGAGGATTGTTAAGGTTGTTTACCATTACTTGGAATGCTTCGTCTACCTTGGCCATCATATCATTGATGTTGTTTCTCTGCTCAGGAGTGAAGTATGTTTTAATCTCATTCTTTTGTTCAATCGTCTTAGATACTTGGTAGTATATATCACCGATTCTTTCTAGATCATTACATACATTAAGAATACTTCTAAGTCTTAGACTCGTGCGAGGTGTGATTTTCTTATCCGATAATTTGGTGATGTATTCCGTGATTTCGATTTCCATCTTATCTGTGATGTCTTCATACTTATTCAATTTTTTATGAAGCTTTCTCTGTTTTTTAGGGTCTGTTTCATTGATCAGTTCTTTAGCGAAACCACTCATTCTACTTACAACTTCACCGAAATGAGCTGTTTCCTTTTGCAACTCGACAGTAGCTAATTCAGGTGTACGTATACCTGCGGAGATAAACTTCAATCTGTGTTCTTCGTCAGCACCTTCTTTTTCTGGTACAGTTTTGATCGCCATTTTTACTAACCAACCAACGAATGGAAGCATGAGTAATACATTCATGATATTGAATAGTGTATGGAATGCAGCCAATCTATATGTATCTAAAATTTGCTCTTGATTTTCTGCGGCATCAGTTTTTACAGTTCCTTCGAAAATATGAGAGAAGCTTTCAACAAATCCACCTAAGTATTTAAGAATAAATGGTAATAATATAATCATCCATGTCACACCTATAATATTGAATAGGGAATGAATCCTTGCTGATCTTTTAGCATTAGTGTTACCTACTAACGATGCGATCTCTGCGGTGATTGTTGTACCGATGTTTTCACCTAGGATCATCGCTGCAGCTACCTCTAATGGTAACCATCCTGTATATACAAGCGTCAGTGTAATAAGCATGGCGGCACTTGAGGATTGTACTACTACAGTAATTAATGCACCGATGAATACAAATAATACTCTCGATAAAAATCCGTAATCAGCAACTCCTTGTATCCATGCTAGAGCTTCAGTGTTTTCTTTTAGGTCTGGAACTGCACCTTTGAGGTAGGTAAGACCTAAAAATAGTATTGCAAAACCTATGATAAACTCTCCCCAGTATTTCATTTTACCTTTATTGGAAAATAGCATAGGTACACCAAAGGCAAATAAAGGTATAGAGTATGCACTAAGCTTCATCTTGAATCCCAGTAGGGTTACTATCCATCCTGTGATGGTAGTCCCAATATTGGCCCCCATCATTATTCCAGCGGACTCTACAAGAGTAAGAAGTCCAGCATTTACGAAGCTTACAGTCATTACTGTAGTTGCAGAAGAAGACTGAACCATTGCAGTAGTCAGAAAACCTGTAAAAACACCAAGAAATCTATTCTTAGTCATTGTTCTGAGAATATTCCTCAGCTGACCTCCAGCAGCTCTTTGGATACCGTCACTCATCATTTTCATACCATAGACAAAGAAAGCTAGTGCTCCTAATATCTCAATTAAATTGCCAATTCCAAATTGCATATTTTGTTGGGTTTAGTTGTTTAGTTTTGTATTTGTTATTCTTAAAATTGAAGTTCAAATTGTGTTCTCCAAATAAATTGATCGTCTTTAGTGTCAACTACATCTCCTTGTGTAGTTACTGATCTATATGTGAAATCTGTTTGTATTTTCAGATTATGACCAACTACAAACTTAGATAAACCTAATGTATATCTAGTATCATCACTATCAATTTCCAAGTCAGGAGTGACCGTTGTCACTCTTGCAGCTATTTCATAGTTGTTTTTGAACATATACCCAGCTTGAACATTTAATGCAGAACCAGTAAAGAATTCACCAATCGCAGTTATACCATCTGCACTTAATACAATAGGGTCACCATCTTCTGTTTCTCTAGTCGCATATTCTGCCATTACAGATAGTCCTTGATATTTGAACATTAAGTCTGCATGAAAAGAATTCAATGTTTTGCCTGTGTAAGATCCATTGTCTACGATAAAGTTACCTAGGTTTCCTCTTTCTCTCACAGCATTATTATTGATATCATATGTAAACCCTAGTGCCAATTTGGGTGTAGGTTCTCTCTTTATTGCCGAAGATACATAATCTCCTTTTGATTGAAAGCTACCAAACGGTAAAGCTTCTAATCGGAAAGTGTATTCATATCCTTCAAAGTGTCCACCTGTTACATTTCTTCCTTCTCCTTGCGACATTGCCACTTTTTCTATCAATATAAAGTCACCAGCTATTTTATGCTTATGTACCATCATCAATCCAACATCTCTATCTAAATTGAATCTAGAGTTCAATCTAGAACGATCAACAAATTGAAGATTGGCAGATGAGATTACTCGCTCTCTGTTTCCAGGAAGTTTTCCTTGGCCGAATCTTATTGAAAATCCTTTGTAGAAATTCCAAGTTACATGTGCATCTAAGATCACGTTCGCCGCTTTATTAAATTCTGAACCTATCCCTTTTCCAATATCCCTATTTGACAGGCCAAATTCCATTTTGTATTGAATTTTTGGACTATACGCCCACCCACCAAATTTGAGCCTAGATCTTCGCACGAGTATGTTACTTTTGTGATTTGTGAATGATCCAAAGTCGTCTCCTTCGAGATCCCAAGAGTTACTGATGAGGTTTTGAAATCGTACATTCATTTTCATACGGAATGTAGAGTCTTTGTCTTGAAATTGTATTCCTTTGCCAAATTTCTTAGTTGATATTTGTGCAGACAATGTTAAACAGAAGCACACCAATAGCGATGCACTAAGCATTAATTTTTTCATAGGACAAGTATGAATTTTATTATTACCAGAAAAAAGATTATCAACATATTCCTTGACTCTCCTTTATTATTACCAAATGTAAAGGTAGGCTTGCTATGTTAAGCCAATATTAAGTAAAGGTTTACCGAATGTTATCTATCATGTGCTTTAGCATATTAAAAAAAAGGAAGGAGCAGAAGCCTTGTCCGCGATTCTGCCCCTATCCTGAGTAATAATATTACGGTAATAATATTTGTACAAATAAAGACCTTATATGTAAATGCTCTATATCCTTACTGTTAGCTTATTGTTATCAAATCTTAAGTTCATTAGTAGTGAATAATGCCCTCAGTTTCCCGACTGAGGGCATTTGCATGAAAATTTCCCGAATGAGGAATAAATATTAAACTACTATCTTACTACTATCTTACTACTATCTAACTAATAAATAACTACTTATGTTTAAATCACTGTAACTAAAGGCTAGTCGAGAACCCAACAGATATCGTTCTGCCTGGATTGTATGCCTCGAATATGCCGGTATCTCCACTGAATGCTTCGTATAACTTCTCTCGGTTATCTCCAAGGATGTTGGCTACTCCGAGGCTTACTTTGAATTTATTATCAAGCCCAAACTTCTTTGATGCCTTGAAATTTAAACTATTGAATGGTTGGTCATACACATCTGCACTAGATCCGAATCCTGCAATCAGTAATTTCTTTGCTTGTCTGTTGAATGATGCTGTTGCTTCCCAACCGTTATCTAAATCATTATACCCTAATGAACCGTTGACGATAAATGGTGACTGTCCAACCATTGGTCTCATTCTTTGGCCTTCTGGTAGATCAACTGAGTTACTTCTTTCTACTTCTGTTTTTACCACAGTTACATTTGCTCCAGCTGTGAATGCTGAGAAGAAATCACCTATGAAGTCTAATTTTTTAGATGCTTCTACTTCTAGTCCAAGAAGGTCAGCTGTCTCTGCTATATTCTTAGGTTGGAAGTCATTAGGCGCTAAATCAGAGAAAGATTCTAACTCGATCGGATTCTTGAAATGCTTGTAGAATCCACTTACTGAGAATGATTGTCCCCCCATTCCGAAAGTCTCATATCTAAGGTCGATATTATCAATATCTGTTTGTACTAAATCAATATTTCCAATGAATGTTCTTCCTGAAATTCTATCTTGTATCTGAGCAATAGATTTTTCTTTGAATGATGGTCTAGCTACTGTCTTAGTGTATGATGCTCTCAAGTTTGATTTTTCTTGGAGAGCGTATACAAGATTAACAGATGGCAATACATTCAACTCATCTAACACTATTTTATTGTCATAGAATCTGTCACCAGAATTATCTTGTCCAGTATATCTGTTCGTCGCTTTTTCAACTCTTGCTCCGTAAATGGCTTTTAATTTCTTAGTGATTTCTAATTCATTCATTACATATCCAGCAAGAAGCAATTGAGTTGCATTGAATGTGTTAGCTGGCTCGAATCCTCCTTTCACGTAAGTACCTGTTCTTGTTTCTTTATTCCAGATATTATCAGGATTGAATAAGTTAGCTGCTTCTCCATTCAAGTTAAGTGAGGATTGATTTTCGATTCTGAAAATATAATTCTGTATGCCGAAATCTCTATTCTTTCGAGTTCCTAAGAATCCAACTTTGATCTTATTCGTTTTCTCTTTATTAACTCCAAGATCAATTGTAAGATCCGCTTTTCCTGAATAATTTTGCTCTTTTAGATTTCTCCAAGATCTTGACACATCAGCACCTACAGCAGGAGCGATCTGAAATTGACCTTCCTCCAATACTTCGAATGCTGTAAATCTAATGTCCGGCTCATCTACATTGATAAATGTTGGAGCGGCACTCCAGTTAATTGTGTATTTCTCGTCTTTCATCAAGTGCTTACCACTTAAGTTGAAGTTCGTTACTTCTCTTTGTGCATACTCAAGAATCTCTCTCTTCAATAATGCAGAAGATGATTGGGACTTAGCATCTATTTGATTTGCAGCTTTTGAGATTCCGTTTTGTAATCTCATTGCTTGCAGACTGATCTTATGATTTTTGAATTTGATTGAGCCACCTACTAATGCAGA
This sequence comes from Halioglobus sp., assembly GCA_047628935.1. Taxonomy (GTDB): domain Bacteria; phylum Bacteroidota; class Bacteroidia; order Chitinophagales; family Saprospiraceae; genus CAJXUU01. Next base: position 7,870 of record JBLHWH010000141.1, read on the forward strand.
AGCTAATACTGATTCTTCTCCAACGCCACCAGTGATCTCTCTGTCACTTACCAACTTGTACTGACCAGGAAAGTTCTGCTCATCAAAGATGAATGTATTGTATTGTGCATTTTCATAGAAGGTAGAGTTGTTCTTGTAGCTTGCGGATGCGAGGTAAGAGTACTTCACATCTCCTTTCTTGATTTGGTTTCCAGTAGCGAATGAGATAGACTTATTCAAGTTATTAGTTCTATTTACTATTCCTGCATTGTCTTGGAATTTTGCAGTAACTCTGCTTGTACTGTTATCATTTAGTGCAGGGTTCAATATCTTCTGATCACTTGGGATTGGCTGTCTTCTAGTTCCATCATCGAATCCTAAGAAGTCTGTTCCACTTCTCTCTTGTCCGATGAAGTTAGAATTGAAGTGCATATCAGGATTGTAACCGATTCCTAATGATAGTTTCGTGAATTTAGTATCAGGAAAGTCCTTAGTTACTACGTTTACCATTCCACCTGTGAAGTCTCCAGGAAGATCGGGTGTAAATGATTTGAAGACTAAAATATTATCGATCAAGTTAGTAGGCAATAGATCCATTTCGAATCCATTCTTATCAGGATCAAGACCTGGGATGTCCATACCATTCAGGATTGTCTTGGTGTATCTGTCACCTAATCCTCTTACGTATACATGCTTTCCTCCTTCGATAGATACTCCAGTTACTCTTTTGAGTGCTTCTGCGGCGTTACCATCACCTGTCTTCTCGAAAGTTTGAGCAGATACTCCATCAAGAAGGTTTATTGATTTTCTTCTTATGGTAGCCAATGCAACTTCAGAGTTCCTGATTTGCTTAGCCGATACAACTACTTGCTCCAGCATTTGACCTTCTTCTTTCATACGGATATTAAGTACTTCTATCTTATCGGCAGTGAACACTGCTTCTGTGATTTCAAAGTCCGCGTAACCTATGAATGATATTACGATATTGTATGTTCCCGGAGCTAGATTGAGCTCATACGCCCCATCCAAGTCTGTATCAGTTCCACTTCCTGTTTCTTTTACGAATACAGTTGCGAATGGTACCGTATCTCCATTACTATCGTCATAAACCGTTCCTCGTAGCGTTCCAGTTTGAGCAAATAATGATGTAGCTAGAATGGTAAATAAAAGTGTAAAAATTGTTGAAATCTTCATGCGTTATTTAAAGTTTGAAAGTTGGCCCATATTGGGAAAGCCATATGTTTTATTGTTTTTTATAAAGTAGAGTTAGTTGCCAGGAGTCATAAATAACTTACTCCCAACAACTAACATCTATATTGATCTTAATTTGTCAATCCATTTGCTGCAGCCCATGTCCATGCGAATGCACTTACATCAGCGCCTTTAGTTGCTGCTGTAACTACTGTATTGTTAGCCGCTACTACAGCTCCGTCCATTACTTCTTGGTAGTCTGTACCATCAAGACATGCTTGTAATTCTAAAGCATCATCACTCTTAGCATCAATGTAGACTCTTGCTACATCAGCCGCCGTTGCTGTACTTGATACTAATTCAGAGTTTGTGATTACTAGATTTCCAGCGAGTGCATTTGTATAAGAATCATCTTTGTCAGAACAATCCGAAATTTCGAATGATGCTCTTATCGCTATTGCTTTATCGATTCTGTAACCTGACCATGATACATTTGTAAGCGTGCCTTGGGCTTTAGATTTAAGATCTGCACCAGATGTTTTTTCTGTATCAACAGCAATCGCAGTTGCATTAAGGATTGTGAACTTCCCGTCTGTATAAGTTGCGTTTTCTGGACCGTCGATCTCGAATGCTTCGTCTGTATCGTCACCACCATGTATAATGTATACATTATCAATTGTTCCTGAGTAATTCATGTCAATATCAATAGCATCATCTCCTTGGTAAGCTACTAATGCGTTTGTTACATTTACAGTTCCTCCAAAAAATTCGATGCCATCATCAAGGTTTGCAACTACTTCGATGTTATTGATTGATGTTCCATTTCCTACACCACCAAGTGTAAGTCCGTTGATCTCATTATCTGCACCGATAAGTGCTCCACCATGTCTGATCGAGATGTAACAAAGTGATCCTGAATTATCAGCGGCATTATCTCCACCATATTTACCGTAAGCTACATCAGCCGGGATACCTTCTATCTGAGTTTCAGTATCGCCATCTTTAGCAGAAATAGGTGCAGATCCTAATACGATCAACCCACCCCATAGTTCTCTGTCTTCTTTTTCTAGGTTAGTGCCTGAGGTTGAACCTATGTTGATGTTGTCTAGTGTTGATGTAAAGATGATTGGTTTTGCAGCTGTTCCACATGCATTTATAGTAGCCCCTCTTGCTACGACCAATGCAGATGCTAATGATCCAGTGCCTTCTGTACCTTTTATAATTGTTCCTGGCTCGATAGTCAATATTGCACCATTAGCTACATAGGTTTTACCTATTAACAAATAAAACCTATCAGCAGTTAATGTTTTATCTTCTTTGATCTCTCCTGCTAATGTTTCAGTGATAGCTTCACCTGTTCCAGTATTTACACACTCACACTCCGATGTCAATATTTCTCCATCAGAACATACAGTCCCTTCACAAGGATTAGTTATGACTGATATACACTCGCATGTAGATGCGTCTAAAATTTCTGTGTCAGAACATTGCTTGCCTTCACATACATCTTCGTCTTTACATCCGACAAATGCAATTGCTAAAGCGAAAAGGAAAACAGTAAATAAATTCTTTGTAAATATCATTTTGCTTAATTTTTAAAATTGAGTTTGTTTGTATTTCAATTACAATGCAAATGTAGAGTAGCACCCTTAGCGGAATGTTTTGGCTGGTTTATGTCTATGTTAAACTATTGGAAGCGTTCGTAACGGTAGGCTAACACCGGTTAATATAGAGGTAACCTAGAAGAGATATAGACGCCCTTATCTATGTAGCTCTTGTAAATAAATTCGCTTTTTTTCGTGGATTGAGCCGAGCAATAACACCAATGTTAAGTCAATGTTATGTATTTATTAAGGCTGTGTAATATTAATATAATATTGTATATAGTTGGTAGTCAGTATTATAGCGTGTAATATGTTGTTTTTTTAGCTTGAAAATGATTGAGCTATTGCATAATTGACCTCTCATTGTTAACTTTACGTTACCTAATATTAATTATTGATGCTTAAATTTTTTCAAAAGGTGGTTTGTATAATAACATTGACATTATTGTCCAATGTGGTTATTGCTAATACAATTGTTCCTTTTGAATTGATAAATGGTCTGATCGTTATTGAAGCGGAGATCAATGGAGAAGTTGGTAATTATATTCTTGATAGTGGCTCGAATGGAATTCTTCTTAATAGTAAGGCGGAAAAGTCAGATGTCTCATATCAAACATTATCAGGAGTTGCTGAAGGAAGTGAAACAAAGATCAGTTCGCTTAAGCTAGGTAATTTTGAATCCAACGAATTATTTGGCTTTTCAACAGATCTATCAAATCTTGAGATTTACATAGATAAAAATCTTGCAGGAATATTAGGTTGTGCGGTATTCACGCCTAGTTCTCTAGAATTTAACTTTACGGAAGAGCGATTAATCATTTCGGATAAGAAGGTAGATAGTAAGCTTGTAGAAGGTATGAGCTCCATGAGCTATAAACTTGTAGATGATCTTCCTATTGGTGAGTTAGTAATTGATGGCAAAAAGAGATCTTTTATTATCGATACTGGTGCATCAAGTCATTTTATTGATTCTGACCTCATTGCTCGACTAGGCTCGAAGACGATGAAGACAGGCATCACAAAAAATATACTAACGGCATCTGGAGCATTGAGCGTTTCTGAAGAGTACACCATTTCTAGTTTGGGTTATGGGAAATCGAAAAGTTCTATGAATGCATTCTCAAAAGACTTCTCAGGGCTATCCGAGGGATTAGGACAGGATATTCATGGTCTTATTAGTCTTAGTAAGTTGTCTGATGAGGTTATCTACTTCGATGTAGTAAATAAGAAGGTTTATTTCTAGCTAACATTTACCTAAGATTTGTATTGGATATCTTCTTTGTGGCCCACTTCCCACAGCCAAATAATTCGTTTTATCATTCTATTTTTACATTTGCTTTTCAAAAAATCCTAAAACACGACGGGCTTTTTTTTTAAGTGAAAAAATTCTTGTTACTTTTATATAAACATTCTCTTTATTTGTGTTTATAAAAGATTAGAATATTAGGCAATATATTTATATGTAGCTTAATCAATTATTATTAATTGGTCATTGGTAAGATGGAAATGAAAAACAACTTGTAATATTATGAAGGACGTTTTGATCATTTTATTTGTATTATGTTTTGTCTATACGCAAGGACTTTCACATGGGGATCTAGACCAAAGAATAATAACTGTATCTCACGCTATTGAAGATGATCCACAAAATGAAGAGTTATATTTTCAACGAGGAAAACTATACTATCAGCACGAAGAATATTCCAAAGGTATTGTAGATTTTAATGCGGCCATCGAGAAAGGATATCAAAGTGAACAGGCTAACCTCTATCTATCCAAAAGCTATTACGAACTAAAAGACTACAATCAGGCAGAAACTCAAATACATATATTCTTTACAAAAAATCCCGAACACGTCTTAGCGCATAACTTGTATGGCAAGATTCTCAACAAACAAAATGGATTTTCAAAAAGTGCGGCTGAATTCCAATATGTAATTGATCATTCTATAAAAGCACTCCCAGAAAATTATATCAATGCAGCCAATAGTTGGGTAAACCAAAAGTCTACAGCTGGGTTCGAACGAGCTGTAAGTATTATTAAAAAAGGATTAGATAAGGAAGGATCCCTCATAAGTCTACAGCAGTACTTGATCAAAATACTAGTGGATGCTCAAGAATATGATCATGCTATAGAGATCCAAAAAACAATTATATCCAAAAAGAACCGAAAAGAATCAGCCTATTATGCTCTTTTCGAAATAGCAAATGCTAAGGGAGATAGGGACCTCGCCTTTTACGCTTTGAAAAATGCACAATCTGAATGGAAGCAATTACCCAATAGGATAAAAAGAAATTCGGCAATGATTACGCTGAAATTAGACATCGAAATCAATATAGGAAACCATGCCAAGACGAACGTTAGATGAAATTATTCAAAGGAGTAGTCGTCTTCGTGTGTTTAACTCTTTGCTGTACAGTCAACAGTCAAACAGTGCTTGTCAATAGTGGAAGTTTATGGTCATACTATGATAACCAAAATGAACCTTCTGATCAGAATGGGATAGCTTGGGCAGACTCTAGTTATAACAGTGAGATGTGGGCTACAGGTAATGCACATCTTGGTTATGGAGATGGAGATGAAGCAACCTTAATTGATAGTATTACAGAAACCGCTTATTTTAGACACTCTTTCAATGTATCTGATCCTGAATTTTTTTCTGGATTGGCTATAGAACTCACGTACGACGATGGTGCCATTATCTATATCAATGGTAATGAAGTATGGAGCGTCAATATGCCAGCTGGTACAATAGGCTACGACACAACGGCATCAAGCATGAGTATCGACAATGCTGTAGCTTTATTTAATCTGAGTAATACACTGACTATTGGCACAAATGTCGTTGCGGTAGAAGTCCATCAAGCGGATACAACGAGTACTGATATTAGTTTTGACCTGAAAGTGATGGGAAGTATAACTAAAGTAATTCGTGGACCATATTTACAAAAAGGGAGTAGTACTAGTATGACGGTAAGATGGAGAACTGACGACCCTACAGAGAGTATAATGGACTATGGGGATTCACTTTCAAATCTAGATCTAACCTATACGGATACGACGCTAAAGACGGAACATATTGCAGAGTTGAATGGGCTATCTCCAAACACTAAATATTTTTACGAAATAAAAAACGATGCTTCAGTTCTAGTAGCATCAGCGGCTGACTTATATTTTAAAACACATCCCAGTACTGGAACTGATCAACTGGTAAGAATGTGGATTCTTGGAGATGCGGGTACTGCGAATAGTGACCAGAGAGCAGTAAGAGATGCTTACTATGACTACGTAGGTACTGAACATACAGACGGTATTTTGTTCTTGGGCGACAATGCATACTCTAGTGGTACAGATTTTGAATATCAAAATGCAGTCTTTTCTAATATGTATGAAGATAAACTTCAAAACTCAATAGCATGGTCATGTCTGGGGAATCATGATGGATATGCTGCAGATGCAAATTCCCAAACTGGTCCATATTTCGATATTTTTACCTTTCCCACAGCTGGTGAATCTGGAGGAGAGGCATCAGGAACAGAAGCTTATTATTCTTTTGACTACGGCAATATACATTTCATAGCATTAGAATCATATGAGACGGACAGGGCGGTCGGAGGTACAATGTATAACTGGGCATTAAGTGATATCCAAAACACCACTCAGGAATGGATAGTAGCATACTGGCATCATCCTCCCTATTCAAAAGGATCTCATAATTCGGATTGGGAGTCCAACCTGATCGATATGAGAGAAAATTTCGTACCAATGTTAGAGAGTAATGGAGTTGATTTAGTACTTTCAGGACATTCACATTCATATGAGAGGTCGTATTTAATTAATGGTCATTATGGCAATTCTTATTCATTTGATCCAGCAACTCACCAAGTTGGTACTACAGGTGGTGGCGATGGAAAAATAGATGGAAATGGGGTATATGTTAAATCTAATACGGGCTGTAATGCTGGTGATGGGGCAGTATATATAACGGCAGGAAGTTCAGGTAAGGTGACAACTGGACCACTAGATCATGAAGCTATGTTCTATAGCCTGGCAGAGCTAGGGTCATGTGTATTAGAAGTCGATGGTAATAACCTAGAAGTTAAGTTTATCAGAGAAACGGGTGATATTGAAGATTACTTTACCATTACAAAAGAGATAGATAATTGCATCGCAGGGAATACTTGTGATGACGATGATCCATGTACGATCAATGATGTGTACGATGCCATCTGTTGTTGTTCGGGCACTTTTGAAGACTTAGATAATGATGGCGTTTGCGATGCAGATGATCTCTGTCCAGGATTCGATGATAATCTTGATAGTGATGGTGATGGCATTCCTGATGGGTGCGATACATGTGATACCATTTTATTAACGACAGATCTAGAAGGTGCAACGCTGAGAAATGTAATAGAATGTGCTAACAATGGAGATACGATTTTCTTTTCAAGTAGTTTGGCTGGAGATACTTTAGTGCTTAGTAGTGATAAGGGGCAAATTTTAATACAAGACTCTATCTATATTATAAATGGTTATGGCACAGTATTTATTGATGCGCAGGGAGTTGATAGATTTTGTTCGATCACCATGGACGGATTTTTATCTATTGATAATGTGGCTATTCTCGGTGGAAATTCTAATCCGTACTGTATCGATAACGAAGGCTCTTTGATTCTTGAAAATGTCAAATGCTATCTAGGAAATGGAAATGCAGCTACAACCCAAAGTGTAATTAATTCAGGGTTGCTGAAACTCATTGGCAATAACGAGATAATTGATTGATCAGACAAGAGTAGTCCCATAGATCAGAAAGAATACTAAGTTTTAATTAGACGAATTCAATATCAATTTTACTTCTAATTTGGTAATTATACTGGATGCATATCCTGTACATTCTCTTTGATCCATCTTATGCATTCAGTGAATGACTCGAACATATGATCCGGTGATATCAAATCAGGAATGATATCGATACGTTCCATCATATATTTAGGTTGTTCCTTGACTCCAACCAATAGGACAGTTTTGCCCTGTGACTCCATCCCATTAACTAAATCTTCAATAGCATATAGACCTGATTGATCAATATAAGGCACTCGACTCATACGAAGCACTATTGTAGACGTTTCTTCTGGGATCTGAGCTGCGAGTTGTTGAAAATCTGTAGTTGACCCAAAGAATAAAGGACCATCAATATGTTTGATTACAACTTCTTCCTTTAGATTTTGAGGGAAATCCATCTCGTCATCCCAGTCCTCAAAATCTGTTAAAGACTTCAGCTCACTATTACTTGCCATAAGATCTCCAATATTCTTCATGAACATGAGTGAAGCAATTACAAGTCCTATTCCCACTGCATACACAAGATTCCATACAGATGAAAGCACCAATACGACCAACATAATGATCACCTCTGATTTTGGCATATTGGGTATTGCCTTTAAGCCTTTATAGTCCATTACGTTGATACCTACTGTAATCAATATACCAGCTAGAACGGCTGCTGGAATTTGTGAGGCCTCTTCTGATAAAGATAGAGTGATAATTAAAAGCATGACTCCAGCTATCATACCAGAAATTCGTGTTTTTCCTCCAGCTTTGATGTTTACAACTGTTCTAATGGTTGCTCCTGCACCTGGCAATCCTCCAAATAATGCACCTATAGAATTTCCAATACCTTGACCAATCAGTTCTTTGTTTGGCTTATGCCTTGTCTTGGTCATATTATCTGCGACTACAGATGTAAGCAATGAATCTATGGCACCCAAGAGAGCCAATGTCAAAGCTGTAAATATATATGGAGTTATGGAAGTAAGGCTAAAATCTGTAAATATGCCAAAATTTGGCACTGGTAATCCGCTTGGTATTTCGTCTATTGGTCTATAGTCAAGGCCAAACCCAACGGCAATGCCAGACATGACAACTAATGCAACAAGAGTACTAGGCACTTTGGTTGTTATTCTCTTAAACCCAAAAATGATAATAATGGTAAACAATGATAACATCAATTCTAACCAATTAATATTTTTTATAGCTCGGGGAAACACCCTAATAGCGCCTAGAACACCAGATGCTTCTGATGCAGCAATTGTTTGAGATTCTTTTAATATCTGTGCGGTAGTTATGAGCTTCGCTCTCTTTACTGTTTCTTCAAAATTCTCCAGTACAAGTATTTTTTCTGCGGCTTCTTCTTTGAGTATATTCTCTAGCATTAACTCTTCGGCCATGGGTTTGAATTCCTGAACGTATGCCATGTCCTCCTTTGGGTAATATCCTATCGATGGCAATATCTGAGTTACTAATATGATAACTCCAATAGCCGTCATGAATCCAGAAACTACAGGGTAGGGAATATATTTTATATATTCTCCAAGTCCAAGTAAACCCAATCCGACTTGCATGAGGCCAGCTAATAAAAAGACACTTAATATTGCAGGTAGTGCCCTACTTACATCTCCATCATTGAGAGCTATTATGCCTGCAATAATAACCATGCTAACGGCTGTCATCGGAGCTGTAGGGCCGGATATCTGTGTATTAGTGCCACCAAACATAGCAGCGAAAAAACTGACAAAAATGGCACCATACAATCCAGCCATCGGACCTAAACCTGAGCTCACCCCAAAAGCCAATGCTAAAGGTAAAGCAACTATACCAGCAGTAATACCTCCAAAAAGGTCTCCTCTGAAATGTTTGAAAGTAAAGTATTTTTTCATGGAACGGCTGTTAGTTTAGTTAGTCAAAATAGCCTGTATTATAAAAATTGAATATATACATAAATATTAAGACCAAGCAGAAACAGCATAGAAATTAAATTGTTTGATACAACGAAAGGGGCTAAGTGGGCTAAGTCTCAAAATGATGTGCTAAGGTAAAAATACGATAACCTAGCAAAAAGATATTATGGAAGATTTATTACAGGGTCTTGCGAAGTTATAATTTTTCAGAGGATATACTTCTTCATTTTTAATTTACAAATCTTATGGATGATCATGGAGTGATATTAATCGAACTGGTAGATAAGGAAGATGCAACACATATACCAAAAGAGATTGTCAGAGATGGGAAAGCTGTAAAGGATGGTTATATGAACTCGATAGATATACAAAGTTTTCCCGTCCAAGGCAAGGAAGTCTTCCTTCGATTAAAAAGAAGTCGATGGAAGATCAAGGGCACTACGAAAGGCTATCATAACACCT
>JBLHWH010000142.1:0-17787 GCA_047628935.1 Halioglobus sp.
ATCATCAAGAATGTTTTCAAAAATCCAATTATAATTAGAACTATAATGTGCATTTAAAAAATCTCGTACACTTCTAGTCGCTTCTTCATAATCTTCTAAATAAACCTTATTAGCTTGAGGCATATTAACCTCATCTTCACACTGTACGGCAATACCATCTAGCTCCCATAATTTAAGACTATTTGGATTACTTCCATATTGCCATACTTCTTCAAAATCATTAACACTAAAAATGTTCCCTATACTACATGAATTTTCTGGGGCCAAAATATAAAAGCGACCCAGTTTTTTGTTTCCTTCTATATCTGGAGCCATATGGTCCTTTAAGACAGAAATCATGCCCATTGCATGAGCAAAACCCATAGAGTGAGCAACAATATCTATATCCCCAATTATCTCATTATCAGAATTCATACTTACATAAACCGTCCTATTAGGATTATCTGGATTCATATCTTCCCAAAATGCCTCAGCATCTTGTATACCATTATTATATCTTTTTTCAAATCCTTCACTATTATCTTCATCATTTAATACTACACAACTATTATTGCGATTACCAGGTAAACAAATAGGTAAATAACCTTGTACAATTTCATTTAGCCAATCAGTAGTTTTAGTTGCAAAAGATAGCCAATTAGGAATTTTCAAACCAGCTGCATTGTATGATGATGCCATACTTTTGGCGTTTCTTAGATTCAATTTTAATACGCCAAGTCCAGTAATTTACAATTCGACACACTTGGCTACGTGATTTGTTCACAATATCGCTGACCATTAAATTGCCGTAAGGCTATGGCAGTGTAGGTAGTTACACAATAAATATTATTGAATTATAATGAACCCAATAACAGTCGAGTCCTTTCTAATTTATAATCTTACAAATGGATTTGGGGTATTGCTCACTTCATGCGATCACGAAGCTAAAGCATCGAATACATTAATCCTCATACGCCTCCATCGGTGGACAGGTACAGATCAGATTTCTATCTCCAAATGCATTATTGACTCTCGTAGTTGTAGCCCAAAATTTCTTACTTGAGTAGAGGTAAGGTAGCGGATAAGCTGCAGCACTTCTAGAGTACGCATGTGACCAATCATCAGATGTGATTTCGTGAAGGGTGTGCGGGGCATTCCTGAGTACATTATCCACAGTATCTGCATCTCCATTAGCTATGGCATCTATTTCTTTTTTGATAGAAATCATCGCATCACAGAATCTATCCAACTCATCTTTGTCTTCACTTTCTGTAGGCTCGATCATCACGGTGCCTGCTACAGGGAATGATAATGTCGGCGCATGGAATCCATAATCGATCAATCTCTTAGCGATATCCTCAGCACTTACATCAAGTGGCTTAAACTGTCTAAGATCAAGGATCATTTCATGAGCTGCCATCCCATTCTCTCCTTTGTATAATACTGGATAGTGGGCTTCTAATCTTGCCTTCATATAGTTAGCATTCAGAATTGCATACTTGGTCGAATTAACCATACCCTCTTTACCTAACAACCTGATATAAGCATATGATATCAACAATATACTTGCACTTCCCCATGGAGCTGCTGATACTGCTGTGATTCCTTTTTCGCCGCCTGTTTCTATTAATTTATGATTAGGTAAGAATGGTGCGAGCTTATCATTTACACAGATTGGGCCCATTCCAGGTCCTCCACCACCATGTGGAATGGCGAATGTTTTATGCAGGTTAAGGTGACAAACGTCCGCTCCGATGATGCCCGGACTTGTTAATCCTACTTGAGCATTCATATTGGCTCCATCCATATATACGAGCCCTCCATTTTCATGGATGTTAGCACATATCTCTTTTACTTCCGTTTCGAATACGCCGTGTGTGCTTGGATAGGTGATCATAAGTGCCGCAAGATATTCTTTGTGCTCTTCTGTTTTTGCCTTAAGGTCAGCTACATCAATATTTCCTTCATCATCACATTTCACAACCACTACTTTCATACCAGCCATCACAGCTGATGCAGGATTGGTGCCGTGTGCAGAAGATGGGATCAATGCTATATTCCTATGAAGATCTCCTCTATCCTTATGATACGCAGCTATTGTCATTAGGCCAGTATATTCACCTTGTGCACCACTATTTGGCTGTAAACTACATGCTGTAAATCCTGTAGCTTCACATAAATATTTGTTTAATTCATCAAATATTTGGGCATATCCTTTTGCTTGTTCTGTAGGGGCAAACGGGTGTAATAATGAAAACTCAGGCCATGTTACTGGTATCAATTCAGTAGCGGCATTCAATTTCATAGTACATGAACCCAATGCTATCATACTATGCACTAATGATAAATCTTTGTTCTCAAGACTCTTGATGTACCTCATCATCTTTGACTCAGTATGATGACTTGAGAATACTGGATGGGTTAGATAATCACTTGATCTCTGTAAATCTGAAGGGATTGCCATCTGCCCGTTAGCATCAGACATATTATGTTTTACTCCTTTTAGAGCCGAAAACAATTCTACTAATTCTGATATAGCGGCTTTGTCTGTCGTTTCATCCACAGAGATAGACACACCATTAGCAGAATAGAAGAAGTTAATTTCTTTTTCTTCTGCTGCGTTTTTAATACCTACTTGCTCCTCTTTTGAAGCTTCGATTGTTAATGTATCAAAGTAGCTATCATTTGCCAGTTTATAGCCGATTTCTTTTAGATTATTGGCGAGTACAAAAGTATGATGATGAATTGTATTTGCTATATCTTTTACGCCATCAGGACCATGATATACTGCATACATACTTGCCATTACCGCTAATAATGCCTGTGCAGTACAAATATTAGAAGTAGCTTTTTCTCTTTTGATATGTTGCTCTCTTGTTTGAAGCGCCATTCTAAGAGATCTGTTTTCTAGTCTATCTTGTGATACACCGATAATACGGCCAGGGATCTGTCTTTTGAAATCTTCGACCGTAGAAAAATATGCAGCATGTGGTCCACCGTAGCCCATAGGAACGCCGAATCTCTGTGTATTTCCTACTACTGCATGTGCACCCCATTCTCCAGGAGGAGTCAATAATGCTAAACTCATAAGATCAGCGGCAACACATACATATGCGCCTATTTCCGAACATTTCGCAGTGAATGCTCGGTAATCTTCCACACTTCCTATCTGATTAGGATATTGGATCAATGCACCGATATAGTCATCATTTATTTCCACAGACTTATAGTCACCACGTACAATTTCTACTCCGATTGGTTTAGCTCGTGTAATCATGATATCTACCGTCTGATCATATACATGATTGTCTATAAAGAACTTAGTCGCAGGATTGTTTTTTCTTTTTTTATTTCTTACTCCTTGGAACATTGCCATTGATTCAGCAGCAGCTGTTCCTTCATCCAAAAGAGATGCATTTGCGATAGGCAGTCCTGTAAGGTCAGATACAACGGTTTGGAAATTCAACAGCGCTTCGAGTCGTCCTTGTGCGATTTCAGCTTGATAAGGTGTATACTGTGTGTACCATCCTGGATTATGAAATACGTTTCTTAAGACCACAGAAGGGGTTATCGTTCCATAATATCCTTGTCCAATATAGTTGGTGAATATTTTGTTTTTCTGAGCGATTATCTTCAGCTCATTTAGATATGCATATTCCGAAACCTCATCGGGAATATCCATCTCCTGTTCTGCTCGGATATGGGTAGGAATAGTAAGATTGATCAACTCGTCTAGGCTATTTACACCGATGACTTTAAGCATTTCATCTTTTTCGGCGCTTGTGATACCGATATGCCTTCTTTGAAAACTTTTTTGTGCGAAGCTTGACATGTTTTTAAGTTTACTGTTTTGATTAGGGAGAAACTTATTTTATAAATAATTTATATGTGTGCGAAAATATGCAATAAAGCATAATAACTATAATGGTTAATAGCTATATTTCCAATTGAATTACTAACATATCCACATTCGTTTTGGTTTTTAGAAAAACAGAGATTCTAAATTTAGTATAAATGTATGAAAGACAAAATATTAGGAGAATATAAAAAGCGTTTTGGTAATCCTCAGATTTATGTCAAATCTCCAGGAAGAGCCAATATTATAGGAGAGCACACTGATTATAATCACGGACTGGTTTTTCCATTTGCTATCGAACAATGTATAGGGATGATTATTGGTAAAAATAATCTAGGAAAATTGAGATTAATAGCGCTGGATATCGAGGAAGAATATATAATTGATATAGCAAACCTTTCTTTTGCTGCGGAAAGCTGGACAAGATATTTCATCAATTCATTGGTCGCACTTTCTTATGATCAATCAATAGGAATAGATGTAGTATTTGGTGGTAATTTGCCTCAGGGTGGTGGAGTATCTTCCTCTTCGGCATTGACTTGCGGTTTTTTGGCTGGGCTAAATCAATTGTTTGAATACAATCATAGCTTAGATGATCTTGTTAACCTAGCATCTCAAGCAGAGAATGGTATCGGTCTCAATGGAGGCATTATGGATCAGACTGCAATTCTAAAAGGTGAAAAAGGTAAGGCATTGATGATAGATTTTACTGATTTTTCCGTGAAGAAGTATCAAGTTCCTTTAGATAATTATATGTTTTATCTATTTAATAGTGGTCAGAAACATAATCTAGTAGATACCGAATACAATAAACGAAGAGCTACTTGTGATGCAGCAGTCGTGAAAGTAGCTAAGCATAATAATATTGTAAAAACACTTCGAGACATGACACTTTCTGATGTGTCTCAATATCTGACTGATGAACGATCAAGGAAGAGATGCACACACGTTATTGAAGAAAATAATCGAGTAATCGCTGCGGCGCAGTTAATGGAAAGTGGAAATGTAGATGGACTAGGTGAACTTCTATTAGCATCACATAATAGCCTTTCGAAAAACTATGAAGTAAGTACACCTGAGGTCGATTATTTAGTTGATAGAAGTCAAAAAATAGACAACATCCTTGGAAGTAGAATTATGGGTGGCGGATTCGGAGGTTGTACGATCAATTTTGTGAAAGGAGAATTGGTTGATATAGATTTAGCAAATCTGAAAGTCGACTATAATTCTGAGACGGGGCTAGATTTAGAGGTATACGAGGTGAAGGCTAGTGATGGTGTTGTGATAGAAATGCTGTGAATTTTTTAATTTAAACGCCACTAATTACTGTCAAAGTAATTACGCCGAATATAAAGAGTGGAATTTTGTTATTAAATCATTTCTGCTTAAAATTGTCTGTTATCTTCATAATGATTTACTGACTTTCTTCGTTAGAAATGCTTGCCATGTCTGCGGAGATGACTGCGTTTCCCGCCTTGACCATCATTAAACCCTCTATGAATATATTCCAACATTCCAAAACAGAATTGGTTTTAATATTTAAATTCTCCGATGCTTGCGTCGGAGTCATAAAAAGATGTTTTTGCATAAAAACGCCTTATCACAAAAAAGATCCGAATACCGACCTTTAGGTTGGAAAAATTTTGGTAAGTGCTCCATCCGCTTGCGGTGGGGTAGTCAAAATTTAGGATCTTTTTTACTGATGAATGTCAAATAGAAATTTTTTTAGAAAATATTTTAATTGGTTATTTAACTTCCGACTTCAAAAACCGCTTCTTCATTTCCTGCAAATCAAACTTGTATCCAATCTCCTTACCAATAATATAGTAGAGGTAAACCTCATTTCCAATCAAGGAAAGGATACCAATCACAAAAAAGAAGACTTTTAGGCCACTAAAAGTAGCGACATAGTCATTATAAAATGGCCTAACAATGAGCAATTCCATAAATGCTATAGATATGGCGGAGATGAGCATGACCATGGCAACGGCTTTTGTGGCTTCGTGCCAATCTCTAACTTGTTTTCTTTTGCATTTCCCGTAAAGCGTTCTAGCGAGATTATTTCCTGGCTCTAGTTTAACGATTGCTTTCAGTACTCTCTCTGACTTGATGTATTGACCTGTATTGAAAAGGCAGGCAGCTTTTTTGAATAATAAGTCATTATATATATTCATTCCATTATAATCGTAGATATTATCCATGATTACAACCTCGACAAGGCTATCCACTTTTGATAAAAATTTGTGGTATTTCCCTATCTCAAACAGACAAAGAGCATAGTCAATATCTACATCAATTCGTTCTTCATATTTAAGTTGACCAACATAAGATCGATTATCTTCATAGTACCTGACCTTATCGCGAAAGGCCTTACTGCCCATACGGTGGTACTCGAAGTAAAAATTCTTATTTTTTGATGGCTTTAAATTCACTTTTCTATCAACTTATATATGACTGGTTTTGACGGGCTGGCATCCAATTCGAAACTTGCGATTTGAATATTTAATAAATATAAACCATCTGGAGCGGAATTGTTTACATATATCATCTCACTAATTGTCTTTTTTTTGTCAATTGTACTCGGGTAAGACCAAAATGCCTTGTGACCTAGTAATAACCCTTCATCCTTCTCACGATCTACGGATGGAAGGTCGAGCAAAAGATGCTCTATTCCTCGTTCCACGATGTATGAGATCGCTTCATGGTGCATATAAGGTGGATTGGTGCCGCTATAGATTCTTCTCTTTTTATCATCATTGTTAGGCATTGTTCTTATAATCAGTGCCTTTATTCCAGATTGATTTAATGAATCTTGGATCTGAGATTTTGTGATCACTTTATCGCCATTGGCCATGACTTGTGGATATATAGATATGACTTGTGCTATGTGATGAAAATTAGTGAGTACCTGATTGATGGTTATGGGTTCTTTGGCTATATGACCAACACATTCAGTATGCGTACCATTTCCATGAGGATTCAATGTCACAGTTTTAAAATTGACATCTCCTCCTTGTAAAGTATCACCTACCCAATCTCCTGCGCGTACAGGTTCTGCTGTGAAGTGAGGCGCCCAAAAGAAATTGGGAGAATCACTTCCAGGAATTAAAGGAATAGAAATGTCAATGCCGTCTGATAGATCTGCAGCATAAGAATTGTCATTGTGAACTAGTAATATTTTCATGTCAGAAAGATAATGAAAATCAGGTATGAAAAAAGAGAAAACAAATAGAATACGAAAGTTCAAAAATAGAGATGCGCTAGATCAAGGCTACAGTGTAGTCTGAATATATAAGGCAGATAATATAGTAGCAAGTAAATGCCTTTAAAGTAATCGGACATGATCAATTACTACATCAAATTAAATTTTTCTCTATTCTATAACATTCGGGGCGGCCATGGCTGCCCCAATAATTCCTGCATTATTAAGCATTTTTGCTGGTTCTACAGAAGCAATACAGTCTAAGAATTCTTCGTATTTATGGAATTTTTTACTAATACCTCCACCAATGATAAAGTGGTCAGGAGATAGAACAAACTCTAGATGGTTGAGCACTTTATTGAGCTCTTTTCCCCACACTTTGAAAGATAGATCATTGGTCTCTCGCGCATTATTAGATACGTATTTTTCTACTACGCTGTCTTTCCACTTTAGATGTCCTAGTTCTGTATTCGGAATCAAAATTCCATCGTTAAATATTGCAGAACCTATTCCCGTACCGAGTGTAAGTAATACTACGAGGCCTTCTTTTTCAGATCCACCACCAAACTTTTGTTCTGCCAATCCAGCTGCATCAGCATCATTGATTACGTTGATAGGAGATTTTAGTTTTTTATTGAGAAAACCTATAATAGGGAAGTCAAGCCATGAATCATCAATATTACTTGCTGAATGTGCTACTCCGTCTTTTATGATAGCTGGGAAGCCCATCCCTATTGGCTTACCTTTCCAGTTATGATCCTCGATTAGCTTTTTCATGACTTCTGTCATAGCTTGAGGAGTAGCAGGTTTTGGGGTAGGGTATTTAATTCTCTCAGTAATAAGAACACCTTCTTCTATATTTACAATTGCACCTTTGATCCCAGTTGCCCCGACATCAATTCCTAAAATCTCTTTCATCTTTAATACATGTGGCAGATCATTGTCGATCGCCATTTTTTTAATAATAATGCACTTTTAAAGTAATATTCTTAGATAGGACTCAGTCTTTCCTCTCTAAGAATAACAAGTTTACTTCACTACTCTCATTTTTATGATTTTTACATCCTCCTTAGGTCTGTCAGACTCACCAGTCTCGACCTCTGCTATCTTATCCACTATATCTAAGCCTTTTTCTACAATTCCAAACACAGTATAATCCTGGTCTAAGAATGGTGTTCCGCCCTGATTGATATAAGCTTCTTTTACTTCATCAGTATATTTTATTCCTTTTCTAGTTTCCATACCTTCTAGCACATCAGCAGTCGCTTTTTGGCCGTGTACGATGTAAAACTGTGATCCAGAAGATGCTTTCTTTGGATTAGACGGACCGCCTGTTCTAGCTGCTGCCAAAGCTCCTTTTATATGTGCATACTCATCAACGAATTCGGCAGGGACTGTATATCCAGGACCTCCGGAACCTAGTCTGGAACCTGGTCTGGCGTCTTTGCTATTAGGATCTCCACCTTGTACCATGAATCCTTCAATTACCCTATGGAATAGCAGACCATCAAAATACCCTTGCTCGGCGAGCTTGATGAAATTATCTCTGTGCTTAGGAGTTTCGTCATATAAACGGATCGTCATTGCACCATAATTTGTCTCCATAGATATTAGACAATCCTGTGGAGGATCTATTACTATTGCTAGCTCTGATTCGCTCATCTTTTTTCCTTTTTTAGCAACAAGTTTCACGTTATATTTTCCTGAAAGATAATACTTATGTTCTGGAGATTCTTCTGTTGAGGTATTTCCATCACCAAAATCCCAAAAGTATGATTCTGCTTTCTCGGAACTGTTATTAAATACGATTTTACTTGGCGCTTTTTTATCATCTGCTTCAATAATAAATTTGGCGAGTGGTTTTGCACACGATGCCAACATCAATATTATAATCGCAAATAAACTATATCTAATCATTTTCATTTTCTCTCTTTTAGTACCTAAATTCTCCGATGCTTGCGTCGGAGTCATAAAAAGATGTTTTTGCATAAAAACGCCTTATCACAAAAAAGATCCGAATACCGACCTTTTAGGTTGGAAAAATTTTGGCGAATGCCCCATCCGCTTGCGGTGGGGTAGTCAAAATTTAGGATCTTTTTTACTCTTCTCTTAATAATTACTTGCCCATTCTGACTTTCATTACTACATTTTCTAGAGGTCTTTCGCCATCTTTTGATACTTCAGCAATTTTATCTATAACGTCAAGTCCAGATATTATTTCTCCAAATACGGTATACTCAACATCCAAGGCTGGAGTTCCACCAAGCGTTTTATACTTAGCTCTTTGTTCTGCATTGTACTTAATGTTTTTCTGTTTTTCAAAACTGTCAAGTTGAGCATCTGAAATAGGATTTCCTTGTACAACGTAAAATTGAGAACCAGATGATTTCTTCTCAGGGTTTGCTGGTCCGCCTGTTCTAGCTGCCGCCAAAGTCCCTTTGAAATGAGGAGCCCCGATTTCTGCATCTATTTTGTACCCAGGTCCACCGGAACCAAGTCGTACGCTTAAGTCAGCATCTCTAGAGTTAGGGTCACCACCTTGGATCATAAATCCTTTTATTATTCTATGAAAAATAAGGCCGTCATAAAATTCTTCCTTTGTCAATTTGATAAAGTTCTCTTTGTGTTTTGGTGTAGAGCTATATAGTTCTGCTACCATGTTGCCATATTCTGTTTCTATGGTAACATAGGTTTTAGAATCAGAATTACAAGAAGCTAAAAAAGCAAATCCAATAATCAGCGCAAAAAATTTCATTTTCATTTGTTTCTATTTTTTAATTTTATCCTCCTTCGTGCTCGGCGAAACCACCATTTAGCTGTGCCAATGCATCGAAGTATTTTATAACTTTCACTTTTAAATATTCTTCTTGTTCATCGATCCCTTTCAGGTTGAATCTTTTGTCTTCTTTCCAATGTGGCCACCCATCTTGATCTCTTCCTTCAAAATTATAATAGCCATCTTCCTCAAGTAAGGTGCAAACTGCAACATGCATAAGATCTTGTTTTTCTTCTTTCGAAAAACTCTTTTCAGTGTCCCATCTGCCTAATTCCTGTATACCAATCAAATATAAGATTGATTGCAAGTCGGGGAGCTCTTTTTTATCCATAGAATCTTTGACAATATGTCTTACTCTCAACCATTCAAAATCTAACTTCCATTCATCCATTTGTTGGCCTATATTTTAAGGTTGCACAAATATAATATTCTCATGGTAAGTCATTGAATAATGAATAGTAATTACGAAAAAGGAGTCTTATATGACATGATTTTGATCGCAACATTCTCAGAAATGTACCGTTAAAAGTATCATCTTCCCTTTTTTAAATTTTGTTTAAGTCGAAAAGGACAAAAAAATACTCATATTTGCAGGCTTTAGAATTAGAATATCAATCTTCAATCTTATCTTTTAGCAGTTTTTTTGAAGATTTAGCTCAAACTAAATATTTGTGATCAACGAAATATCATTTCAATATCCATCTTGGTACCTCATCTTTAGCCTTTTATTAGGTTTAGTGTATGCATTAGCATTGTATTTCAAGGATAATAAATTTACAGAATCTCCAAAATGGTCAACTTGGGTCATGGGTGTTCTTAGATTTTTAGCTGTTTCGGGAATAGCTATTCTATTATTGTCTCCTTTGGTAAGATCTATCAAAGAAGATATAAAGCAGCCTATAGTTGTAATGGCTGAGGATGGCTCACAATCTATTATTGCAAATTTATCAAATGAAGAGATAGAAGCAAAAAAGCAAGAACTCAATGCAATATCAGACCAATTGTCTGAGAAGTATGAAGTAAAGAGACTTGTAATAGGAGATCAAATCGAAAATGGCGGAGTAGACAGTTTTGGATATAAAGTGACTAATTTATCAGAGTCATTAGAATTTATCTACGATAATTATGGTGATCAGAATCTAGGTGCGATCATTTTGAGTACAGATGGTATTTATAATGAAGGAAAAAATCCACTTTATGCAAATGTGAATCTAACATCTCCTCTTTATGTAGTCGCACAAGGAGATACTACGATCAAAAAGGATATTTCGATTAAAAATGTATTTAATAATAAGATAGCTTACTTAGGTGATAAGTTTTCTATTCAGGTTGATATCGCTGCTAAGAATTGTAATGGAAAATCAACTAACCTTTCTGTGTCAAGAAATGAAAATGGCAATATACAGAGACAGAAATCTGAAAACATTAGAATAAATAAGGAGGACTATTTTACCACCAAAGAAATCGTTCTGGATGCGGATAAGGTAGGTTTAAATAAATATAGAATTGCACTTACTCCTGTTGATGGAGAGATTACCAAAGCAAATAACTATAAGGATATATTTATAGAAGTTCTGGATGCTAGGCAAAAGATATTATTGTTAGCGCATGGAGCCCATCCTGATTTATCAGCGATGAAGTCTATAATTACATCGAATAAAAACTATGAAGTTGACATCCATTTTCCAGAGAATACGGATCTTAATGTCAATAAATATGATCTAGTTGTACTTCACAATCTGCCTTCTGATAAATATCCGATCGCAGTTGAACTCTCAAATATCAATAAGAAGAGAACACCGAGACTATTTGTAGTTGGGGCACAGACTAGCTTGGTGGGTATTAATAAGGTACAAGATAATATAAGAGTAGCAGGTAACAGTACCAGTTTGGAAGATATACAAGCCGATGTTGTTAGAGCATTCAATAGTTTTACTGTAGATGATAAGTTAGGTGCGAACCTTAAAGGATTTCCTCCATTGATTGCACCTTTTGGTCAGTATACTTCCCCTTCTGGTGCAAATGTATTATTAACTCAGAATATAAAAAAAATCGAAACGAAATATCCTCTGCTTAGTTTTAAAGATCAAAACGGGATTAAGACTGGAGTGTGGGTTGGTGAAGGAATCTGGAAATGGAGACTGTTTGATTATCTTCAAAACGAGAATTATGATGTAGTGACCAGTGTGGTGAATAAGACTATCCAGTTTTTGAGCACTAAAGAAGACAAGAGGAAATTTAGAGTAAGTTCTTCAAAAAATCTATATAAAGAAAACGAACAGATATCTCTTGATGCACAATTGTATAATGATAATTATGAAATGATCAACGAGCCAGATGTATTTGTAACATTCATCAATCAGGACAAAAAAGATTACGAATATACTTTTAGTAGATCTAGTAACTATTATACATTGTCTGCGGGTATGTTGCCAGCGGGAAGGTACAGTTATATAGCAAAAGTTAATTATACTGGAGAAGCGATGGAGCAGAAAGGATCGTTTTCTGTTCAGAACATACAGCTTGAATTATATGATCTTACCGCTCGGCATGATTTATTGAGTGCACTCACAGAGAAATATGGGGGAGAAGTTTTTGTTAGTGGAAAGTCTATGGGACTGGCTGAAAAGATACTTACAAACAGCAAGATAAAACCAGTAGTTTACCAATCCTCCGATACAAAGTCTGTTATTAATTTCAAGTGGTTGTTTGGATTATTGATGCTTTTATTAAGCATAGAATGGTTCTTGAGACGATATATGGGGAGCTATTAGCAGCGAAGTGGTTATTTTTTTTGTCTAAAGAGGGAAACAACTACCAATTTGTCAAATTATCCATTATTTTTGACAATCTATAAATAAATATTAATCAAGATGTTGCATTAATCTTGGTAAGGTTATTGGACTTAGAAGGATTAGACTAAAATAAGAAAACATAAAATAGATATTATGAAAAAGGTATTATTATTCATTTTGATGGTTGTTGGAGCTACGTTCGTACATGGACAATCAAGTCTGTCTGTAGAGAAATTGCAATCGAAAGAAATGGAGAAGCTTACTAAAATAGTAACGCTTACAAATGAAAATGTAGCTTTCTCAAAAAATCAAACGGCTAAACTTGAAAGAGTATTTTTTAGCAAAGCAAAAGAAATATTTAAGCTAAAAGGGCAAGAAGTTACAAAAGAAGAATATTCTCAAGCTTATATTAAACTAGAAGATAAGTATAACAGACAAATACAATCTCATCTAACGACTGAGCAAAAAGTTGAATTTAGAAGGAATTATAAAAAGCCTATTAAGGTTAGCAAGGACTAATTGAAATTGAATAAAAAGTAAAAAGGACTTGCAAAAATGCAAGTCTTTTTTGTTCACATTCCTTTCTTGGTCCAACTTCTAAGAATAAAAATTAAGACCATTACCTCTTATTGTCACCTATAAATATTTACCATTTTAGTCACGGTGATCATTGTATTCATATCAGTTATTGAAATAAAATAAATTCCTGGCTCATAATTAGAAATACCTATCGTCGGAGTATCCTTAAGATCTGAAATCTGATGTCCGACACTATTTATTATAGTGACTAAAAAACGCTCGGACTCGGTTTTAATATGAATAATATCCTTTGCAGGATTTGGCCAAATTTTGAGACCCATGTTCTCAGCTTCCTCTACTGAAGTTGATAAAACTTCTCCATCACAATTTTCATCAATATCATTGTTAGGTATTTCCTCTGCTGCAGGGTTTATCGCTGCATCTTCATCGTTACAATCTTCATCAGAATTGTAACCATCCATATCATTGTCGATGACTAAAATTTCTCCATCGCAGTTCTCATCAATATCGTTATTAGGTATTTCCTCAGCTGCGGGGTTTATCGCTGAATCTTCATCGTTACAATCTTCATCCGAATTGTACCCATCCATGTCAATATCTACTACACTTTCTTGGATTAGTTCATGTGCGCCAATATCAAAAGAAATTCCCTGGGGTCTTAGCGTTTGATCAATATCGACAACTACCAAATCATCTAAATCTATGCCTTGATCAGTAACTTCTGAAACTAGATCTATCAGCCTAAGATCACCATCATTAACATTCACATACCAAGTTGAATTTGCTTCTTCATAATTATTCGATTCTTCAGCTTGTCCACCATTGCGAGATGTGATTCCTCTATTGGTTAGATTATTTATGATTTGGACATTCATAGTTGCTGGAAACCTATACTCAATAGCATTTTGATACGCTACGTGGATCGAATTATTGTATACTTCAGTATTTGGAGAAGTTTCTAGACCTATACCAACATCGTGGAATGCCCCAGAACCATCATTTGTAATCATATTATTTCTAATAATTCCACCTGTATTAGGACTACTACCCAGACCAAAACCTATACCTCTGTCACAATTCACGATTTTATTCCTTTCTACTATATTATCACCGGAATTGTCCCAGAAATGTATAGCATGTTCGGCTTCTTGCTGTGATGGGCTTGATATATTTTTAAATACGTTATCTCTTACAATCCAGTTGTTGCCCCCATGGATATCTAACCCGCCAATATACCATTGGGGCCCAATTCCATTCGTATATTCAAATAGACTGCATTGCACTATACAATCATCTGCACCGTCACCAACTGAGTTGCCTTTGATCATTTGTTCATACGTATTCTGAATTTTCACATTCTGAATTAAATGATTGTCAGAGGTGGTTGCAATTCCATGATTGCCTACATTTCTTATAGTTAAATCCGCAACAGTAATATTATCGCCAACCAAGTAGATTCCTATTTCAGTACCTGGATTCACATTCTGCATTCCTTGACCTGATATGATAACAGCATCTCTATTTCCTGAGGCACTTCTAAACACCATATTACTAGCTGTAATATATGGATATTGGGATGTTGATGCTAAGTTATATTCTCCATCCATGAAAAGGATAGTCATGTTTCCTCCTGTATTATTTGCAGTATTAACAGCACTATAAAATTCTGATTCATTACTGACAGTTACAACTTCGCCAATAAGTGCATTACAAGATTCTACCGTATTACTTTCCACTTGCTCGATCGTGCAAGAGCATTCTTGAGCATAATTAGTAGAACAAAAGAACAGAACTAGAATAATCAGTGAGAGTTGTTTAAGATTCATAGCCTATTTATAGTTTTTGAGTTGCAATATAGCTTAATCTGTAGCTAAGACATCAAGGGTTTTCACCCAGATTTTATCTTTTCTAGTATGTTAAATTCTAAACTTTTATATTACCACAAGAACCTGTTTTGTAGATTTTTAATAATTATTTGTTAAAAGAATATAATGGTCGTCACATTTCTCGTCCCAAAGGGATTATATATACAAAGACGGCAAATAGCAAGGTTATTTTAAAAGGATCCAATTACAATAAATAACTTTTGATCAATGCTTTTTAGCTGGATGGTAGATTTTTTCTGCCTTTGATAAACCATTTTTTTAACTGTATTAAATTATTGAATTATGATTGCGAAAACAATTGCATTAGTGATAGCTATGTCATTATCATTTATGAATGAAATAGACTACACACCGACACTTATTCCTGTTGATATTATTTTTTGTGAGTTTACTTCTGGCGAAGGAGAGAGTATCTGCAGTATACAAGAATCAGAAACGTCAAGTAGGAATAAAATATTTTTTGATCTCAACGGAGAGAACCCAAAACTACTTATAGATAAGAGGAGCGTTACTTCAGAAAAAGCTAGGTATGTATTCCAAAGCGAAAAAATTACGATAGGAAAACAAAGTGTAATCAACATGCCATATCATCGTAAAAGTCTACTTATTCGACCAGGTGAGTATAAAATGGAAGTAAGTAATCAAGGATATATTATTTCATTGACTAACTAAATGGTTTTGTTATAATAATAAGAGATAAAGGTTAAAATTAAATTACTAAATTAGGAAGCTGTTTACCAAAGGTAGGCAGCTTTTGTTTTTTAAATATAAAGATAAGTGGTATCCGACTATGTGAATATTTTCCTTTTAGTAAAATAGAAACTATAGTTTTTGCACATTTACAGTGAGAAATTACATTTACAATTTTACTACATGAAGATACTAATTATAGGAGGAGGCAATATGGGATTAACCTTTGCCAAAAGTTTTCTAAAAACGCACATTGTTAGCAAAGAAAACATGCTTATTTTGGAGAAGTCACCTGAAAAAGCTGATGCGTTAAGAAAGCTTGATATCGGTACCGTATATGGAAAGACTGGAGATTACATAACCACTGCTGACTTGATCATTTTGGCTGTTAAACCACAAGATACTTCTGCACTGTTTTCTATTATCGAACCTTATATCGACGAGCAGCAAGTTGTTTTATCTATCATGGCTGGAGTGAAAATAGAAACAATAGCTGGTCAATTAGGAACTAAGAAGATAATAAGAGCAATGCCTAATTTGCCTGCCCAAATAGGTGCTGGAATGACCGTATTTACCTCTTCTGAGACAGTAACTAGAATAGAACTTGTGATGGTTCAAAATCTTCTAAATAGTACAGGAAAATCAATCTATAAAGAATCAGAAGATATGATTGATGCTTCTACCGCTATATCTGGTTCTGGACCTGCGTATGTATTCTTTTTTATGCAGTCATTGATAGAATCTGCAAAAGAAATGGGGTTTTCTCAATCAGAATCTGAATTATTAACTTTCCAGACATTTCGAGGAGCGGTCGAATTATATAATAAGAATGAAATCAGTTGTCAAGATTGGATAAATAAGGTTTCAAGTAGAGGGGGAACAACAGAAGCTGCTTTTAACAAGCTTAAGACATTTGAAATATCGGAAAAATTTAAAGAATCTGTAAATCAGGCTTTACTTAGAGCTAAGGAATTAAGTGAATTGGCTTAATCGAAATTTTCCTTGTTTCGAAGGTGTTATTTCTTCATAGCTGGACAAAAGTGAGATGCTTTGCTGTTGTCAGAAATGGCTTAAAATCACTAAATCCTTATAACAGTCTTATCCATTTTACACCATATAGATCCTCCATACCGACTATACCAACTTCATCAGTAAAATATACATTTATGGGTACTGTTGGGTGCTTGTTGTAAAAAACATCACTAAAACTGACATCAAGAACTTTATAATCTTCATTAAGAAAAGTTTTAAATACGCTAGGTCCTTTTTCTCTGGCTTGTAGCGTAAGTGAATATTGCAAGCCTTCTATTTTAAACATTACATTTCTATAGTTCGCAAAAAAAGGAAAAGACTCACCTTCATTTATCTGATCAAAATCTTCGTATGAAAAACGACCTAAACTTGGCAATTGAGTATAGTACTGAAATCCGAGAGAGTCATTATTATCTGACACGAAGAATACTCTGTTCCAAGTCCTATCATAGTAAACGTCGACCATTGCAGTTACATCTTCTTTGCATTCTACTTGCCTTATTAAACCTCTATTTATTTCGGTTCTAGAACTGTAGTCTTTACTAAGACTCAGTGTGTCACCTTCATCATTCAAGAATGTCATAGAAGCTACATCATACATGTCAATATCTTCTTTTACCCAATTAGGCACTTTATCGGCATCGAATAGATATGAATCGGGGCAATCACATTTGCATGAAGCAATGAGAATACTTATTAGAACAATAATGTAGGAATTTAGATTTTTCATAACCTAGTTAAATTTTTATTGCCTTTAGCAATTCTGTCGAATTATCATCTAATGTAATTTTAATAAAATATAATCCAGTTGGATAATTTGAAAGATTGAATTGAATATTCTGATTGTTTATATTCTCTTCAGATTTAATATGTTCACTAAGACTATTTATTATTAGAATCTCAGATATTAATCGAGCGTTCGACGTAATCTCAAAATTATTTGTAAATGGATTGGGACTTAATATGCAGTTTTGTTCTACGTAACTATTCTTCTTAAGTTTATTTCTTTTGTAAATATCCGAATCTTCATT
>JBLHWH010000143.1:0-17472 GCA_047628935.1 Halioglobus sp.
AGAAGGTTTATGGCGGCATTATCGGAACCCTATTTAGATAATATTTTAAAAATAAATTTCTAAGTGCGTTTGCCCTGGCTACTAGAAGAAAATGTAGATAATGATATAATTAAATTTGAGGAGAAATATAGGATAAAATTACCACCTCTATTTATTGTTTTTTATCAAAAATATGACTGTAATAAACTTAATTCAAATAGGGCTACCTGGTATGTTAAATCAAATGGTCATAAAACTACTATTTCAACCGATAGTATTTTTCAACCTATCCCTAATAAATACCCAAAACTTGAATATGTGTATGATTTGGAAACCGTGGCCTCTGCTTTTAGATAGTTATAAAGAAGATGGATTAATGAATTATAAAGTTTTCCTTTTATGCAATGAAGCGTTGATACTCTTATCTGTGTAGGGTATGGTGATGAGAACCAAGATGATATTTTTATTTTGAATTTGGATTTTGGGGAAGATGAGATGGGAAAACGTTTAATAAAGGTTGCAAATAATATTTTTGAAAAGTCGAGAGGTTACGTTAAATTTGGCTACGAAACTGATAAGTATCAAAAATTTTACAGCAAATTATATAGGAATTACAATGAAGATTTCTGGCGCATGCGTGAAAATGATAATGTTTAATTCTGGACACCCAAAATAAAACGGCATAAGATTTCGCATTCTAATTCGTATGTTTGGTCTATTGCAAATATAAAACACATACTATGAGATTACTGATTACATTTTTTGCACTTTTTCTAGGTTCATCGATCTTACATTCTCAATCATACACTTCGTATTTTACTGGAAGTGAAATGGATAAGGCAGTAGGTGATCAAAAGTTCGCCCTTACAGTTATGGGTGGAGCTACTGAAGTTGATTATGCTATGCGTTTGTTCTTGGAAGATGCCAAAGGTGGAGACATATTAGTATTGCGTACTTCAGGGTCTGATGGATACAACGATTACATGTATTCAGAATTGGGTATAGATGTTAATTCAGTAGAGACGATAGTTTGTCACAACAGGGAAGCATCCTCTGACCCTTATGTATTAGAAAGAATATTAAAAGCAGAAGCCGTTTGGTTTGCTGGTGGTAATCAGTGGAAATATCTTAGTTATTGGCGCGATACCCCATTGCAACAATACATCAACTTTGCACTTCTCGACAAAGGAATAGCTGTTGGTGGTACAAGTGCTGGTTTGGCTATAATGGGCAGCTATCAATTCACAGCTGAGAATGGGACAGTCACTTCTGCGCAAGCACTCGCTGATCCATACAATGAACGAATGACCATAGATAATCGCCCTTTTTTGATTATACCATTGCCAGTACCTATTATATTTGATAGTCATTTTGATGATCCAGATCGTCGAGGAAGGTTAGTCGCATTCATGGCTAGGATAAGGAAAGATTACGGAAAGTATGTTATGGGCATTGGATTAGATGAATATACAGCTGTAAGATTTGAAGATGGAGAAATAGTTATGTTCAATGATTCTTGGGCAGAAGAGGATGATTTTACGCATATATACTCTTATGATTGTATGGCTGAACCAATGAATTTCATTGTAGAGCCAGGTACTCCTTTAACTTGGGATAGTGATCATATAAAATATAGAAAGTTTAGATCAAGGCCTTCTCCAGTAACCCGAATGAGCCTTATTAATAATTCAATCAATGTTTTGCCAGATGAAGACAATGCTATAAATATAGTGAGCGGAGATTATCAAACATCTATTCCTAATTTTCTTGAGTTCCCATTGCCATGTCCTTTAATTAATTCAGTTGAAAATGAAAATCTAAACGATGTATATCTGTTTCCAAATCCAACGAGTTCTTCTCTAGATATAATAACAGAAGGCAAAGTGATTATTGATTTGAGAGTCATATCTGCTAACGGATTGAATCATGATATAGATATGTCTTGCAATTCAAATGGTTGTAAAATAAACACCAATAACCTACCTTCTGGTATTTACTTCCTAAAAATACAAATAGAGAATAACCCAATAGTAAGAAAATTTATAAAAATATAAAGTAGAAAAAATCCCAACACAAGCCACAGCTCATATTGGGAATAGTTTTTAATTCACTTTATAAAAATTCGAAAATCAACATTCAACATTCGAAATTTCCATCATCCTAGCTACATATTCATAAACCCAATGGGACTATCCGGTGATGTCACAGAATAAAAATTACCAAGATTCGGGAAAATATCCAACAACCCGCTTTTCGGTACATTGTACCACATGGCTAGTTCAGCAAAATATTCATCTGCGGAAGTTGTAGGTAATAGCACTCCATTTCCAATTTCTAAATTAGACCCTAGCGCTAGTTGGGGGTATTGTCCATATATTTTTTGACCGCTTACTGCACCACCCATTACGAACATATTTCCTCCCCAAGCATGATCTGTTCCATTACTATTTGAAGTTAATGTTCTAGAAAATTCTGAAATAGAAAAAGTAGTCACTTGATCTTGTAGCCCCATTTCTGTGATAGCATTGTTGAATGCTCCAAGAGCATTATCTACTTCACTAAGCATTGCAGCTTGATTATCGAGAAGTTCATCATGATGATCCCATCCTCCATAATCTATAAAGAAGACTTGACGTTTCATTCCTAAGGCTTCTCTAACATTGATTGTTTTTGCTATCATTTCCATAGCAGTAGCAAGACAGTTGTAGGTAGGTTCATTGGCACAAGGATCAAACTCAGTTGTAAGTGGAGTTGCATTATTGAGTGCTTCTATAAATTGTACGTTTCCATCCCTTGCCGTTTTTGCCGTATTCGCATATGTCTTTTTAAATATGTCTTGATATTGTGCATCAATCATATTATCAACTACTTCAGTTCTTAAGTCACTTTCAAGATTAGACCAATCTTCAAAAGCATTGTGACCATATAATCCAACAGCTCCCTCATTTCGGTCGATAGTGTATTGGACGGACTGATTGCCCGTTTGTAGCACATTACTGCCAGAGAGAGAAATGTTCATGGATATATTAGGATTACTAGCTGGGCCATTAGGTAATGAATTAAGCATGTCAGCCATCTTTCCTGCCCATCCAGTAGCTACTCTATCTTGTGGTATTGCCGTTTGCCAATGAGCTGCTTGATCTGCATGAGAGAATAATCCTAAAGGCAATTGATCAGTACCATTGTAGACACCGTCTTTACTTGTAGGTTCTATAAGTGAACCCACATTAGATACAAATGCCATGTTACCCGATTCAAATATCGAAGCCATATTTGTCATGCTTGGGTGTAGTCCGAATTCTTTACCGTTTGTATTCGTAGGAGTGATTGGGATCAAATCATTTATAGGAATTGCTTGATTTGATCTTGTTTCGGCATATTCGTTATAGTCATTTGTTCCAGTAGGAACTAGCATATTATACGAATCCGCTCCCCCAGAAAGTAGAATGCAGACAATTGCTTTGTATTCATCGAACGGACCTTGCAGATTGTGCAAATTGAAAGCAGATGCCGCATTCATCGTTTTTAGATTCAAAACAGTATTAAATAATGTTGACATTCCTACTGCAGCACAACTAGCTTGTCCGAGGAATGTCCTTCTATTTATTTTATGATGGTGATGTCCCATTTTATATCATTTTTGGTATTAAGAATTTATAATGCAAGCATTTCTTACCTCATTATATTATAATCAGGAGAGATAAGTATCAAATACAATGCATTTTTTACTCTAGCCATAAGCCACCAATCTCCCCAGATATCATACATGTCATGAAGAGCCGGTATAATTATATCCCTTGTTTCGTCAGTCAATTGGCCGTAAGTAAGTCTTTTATCTAATTCGTTGATCAACAACTCAGGATCATCGGCATATTGGAGAAAATAGTTGAGATCATATTGCGTATATGGAAATGGTGTTAAATCTTGTGTATTTTCCCAATGGGAAAAGATATCTATTTTTCCAGGGTCATAATAATTATCCCACTGAGTAATAGTATACATGTAGTTTGTAGCATTGAATGCGGAGGTCGTATTATGAAGCTTAAGCTCAGGTGCAGTAAGTTCTAATTCTGCAAAGTCACCAATGGGTTGGAAATTTGGAGGGTAAAAGTTAAATACTGTTGGAGAATTCATTAATCCTTGGCCAGTAGCATCTGCATAGGCAAAAGTTATATTCCAAAATCTGTTTTCTGTAACTATAAGTGGCATTGCTCTTACAAAAGCTAGGAATTTCTGAATAGGTTCTTTTGCTCTACTTGCTGATTGATCTAACATGGCTTCTCCTCCTCTTGCTTCAGGATCCATTAGTATTGCCTTTACTACAGCTTTCATATCTCCCCTGACTCCACTTCCATTGTCATTGAATGTAGTAGCTACTCTTTCTATATAGTCTGGAGAAGGGTTAGATTTTACCAATCTCTTGATCATTAGATTCGAAATGAATGGTCCCACATTTGAGTGGTTAAACAGATTGTCAAGTGCATCAGATATATCTTGTTCGCCAGTCTGATTTGCGGGTAATACTTCTCCACCAAGTAGTGTTTTTTCTGTTGTTTCATGGAAGTCAGCATACATAACCATAGGCTCGTCTTTCTTTGCAGCCCATGTGTCTAATCCGAAAAATGGCTCATAGGGCCAATTATCAGGATATGCTAATGTTCCTATACCTAGTCCAGTAAATATTTTTGCAAACTCTTGAATGTCGTTTTGTCCGTAAGTGGCAATAGGATTTTCGTTGGAATCCAATTCTTTTGTACCATCAATGTTAAGCTCGTATAGTCCAATTGAAAACAGTTGCATGATTTCTCTTGCATAATTTTCATCAGGACTAGTGTTTGCTTCTTCATTTGCTTTCGCATTATTTAGATGGCTGAGATAGTACCCCATCTGAAATGAATAGGTAACGTCTTCTAGCAAATCACGATAATTACCAAAAGAGTGTTCAAGTAAAATATCATAATAATCAGCCATGCCTTCTCCCCAATCTCCAATGTCAGAATTTCTTGACACTACTAATATTTGACTCAATGCATGAGCGATTTTATGTCTTAATTGATTGTCATCGGTCATGATTGCTTGGTGCCATGCATATTCAAAGTTAATCCACCATGGTCCGAATATGTTGTCAGGATTCTCTCCTTGGCTCACTTTGAATGCAACGATCTCATCCCAAATATCATCCATTATTGGGTGTGTTTCTAGATATGTGGTGTCAAATTGATCATCTATCCATGCACCAAAATTATTATCCATTGATAATAGTTCTGCGACCAATTCTTGAGTAGGTCCCATCGTCGCATGACTCAAAAATCTACCCGCAGCAAACGTTGGACTATCCATACCACTTCCAGAAAGTGTATTCTCAGCTGGGGACTTAGCATTGCTGCTGCTGGCAGTTATTGTAATGCCTACATCATGTCCTGCTCCAAGGTAATCTGTATATGATTGACCCATTAGACCAAAAGGAAGCAGCAAGCAAAATATTTTAACTAGTGTTTTCATCAGTTATTATTTTTTGATTTTTGGAGGGGGTTAATTATTTATCACAGTCACAAGGATAGATTTGTTTCCTTCTTGATTGTGAACAGTCAATGTGTATGCTCCGCTGGCTAATGCCAAAGTATTGAGTCGGAAACTTGTATTTGTGATCATGCCCTGTCTTAATAACTTGCCACTCATATCCACCAATGAGTATCGAAGATCAGTGAGTACTTCTCCTACTTGTATCATTGTATATTCAGATGCAGGATTAGGATTAGCTGATAGTTCTAATTCTAGTTCTTTGTTCTGTACATTCGTTGATGTTGCTACTGTAGCATTTACCCTGAACTCACTCATGGCTGCACATGTAGCATCGCCATGAGTAGATAAGATAGAGATCAATATATGTTTAGCCACCACTCCTCCAAAATCTGGTCCTATCTCTCCTTGGTAAAAAGAGGAACCAGGAGCTTCATTGACAGGATACTCTCCTAACTCAATCCATGTCTCTCCATCATTTGAGTAATCGATCACGATGTCCCTCATACCTCTAGAAGTAGTATCCGGCACATTGAAATTCCAAATCGTAGACTCATGTAATGAATATTGATCTCCGAAGTCATACATGATCCAGTGACCAGCATCTCGCTTTATATTTGGAGATTCTGTTTCTTCACAAGAGACCCATGCATCGGTGTAAGATGTATTATGTCTATCAGGATAAGCCTGACTATATGCAGACATTACTGTAAACATGAATAGGGGGGATAGGAGTATGATTTTTTTCATGTCAAATTATTTAATATTCATTGATGGGTTATCGATCCTGCTTGTATAGCAAACAGTCGAACAAACCACACTTATTATAAAGTCCTTTAATTCCAGAACTTCGATTTTCTGAAGTTGGACAGAAAGAACACTTTTAGTAAAATCTTGAGTTTTTATAGTATTAACGAACTCAAGAAAATATACCCTGCCAAATAGTCAGAAAAATAATTTAGGTGAAATTTATTTTGCTGCCGGTAGGTATTTTTATTGTTTCTCAGGGGATTCAAGAGTTAGAAACTTCACAATTATTATCAATAATGATTAAGGAGCTAATTAATTTCAATAAAGTTATTGTATTTATTTTACAATAAAAGAAACAAAACACTAAAGTATTTTAAATTACTCATTAGCACTTAAGGGTTTTCACTGAATTGTTTTACGAAGTGAAGATTTTAAGAGGTAGAGTTAGGCAAAAAGTTGAGTTTTGGCGACTAGACAAGAGGTGGATACACCTTTGCCTCAGTACAGCGGGAAGGCCTTACTTTTTAAGATACAGTAGCAAATTATGAAAAATGAGTCCTTGAATGACATATGGCTAATGTCGCTTCGAACTCTATTCGAAGCTGCAGGAAGTATTTGCAAAGCAAAAACAAAATAGAATCAGTGTATAAAGAAATATAGAAAATGATACTTAATTACTAGCACTAACTGAGCTGAAGGTCTCCTAAATCGCAGCGGGAATATGTATTTACAAAATTTTAAATTCACAATTCATCATTCGGAATTTCCTTCCTCCTGCTTCCCTTCCCATCTCTTAATCAATATGCCAGTAATAATACTAAGAATACAATACGTAGTAAAAAACAATGCTCCAGGAGAAAGTTTACTATAATTAAGTGTTTCAACTGAGTATCCAGTTTGATTTCTACCGATATCTCCCAATTGTGCAGTGATGATACCATAGAATCCTATGTATGCCATGAACATAGCCACTACAAATACATCTGCCATACTCCATTTTCCAAGATGGTAGATGATTCCTTTTGCAAGCTTACTATTTCTGATTTTATCGCTATATAGAAAAGCGGATGATAAGACCAATTTGATAAAGGGCACTACAATACTAAACAGTAATATCATAATACCGACAATCTTGAGGTCAATTCCACGACCCTCGATCAGCGTCCAGGTAACATCTAAGATTGATTTTGATTGATAGTATAGATACTGTTCATCAAATGATAATGGAGTTCCGATGAGATCCATTTGGAATTGATTAAGACGAGCATCTATGTCTATCATAGGCATGGATACACCTAAAAGAAGCAAAATGATAGATCCGAAAGAAATAAGACTAATCGCTAGTACACCACCAATAAAACCATAAAGTAAAAGACATAAAACAACGAGTCCTAGAACAATAGAGTAGACAACTTTTATTTTGGAATTGATTTTTGAATCAAGCGCAGATACTCTTTCTTTTAGGTCTGTATTAGTATCAAGTAAGGTAGCATGACCATAATTCTCATAAATGGGTATCCTGGCATCTTTTATCGTCTTGTCTGTAGCATCAAAGAGCATACCTTTGAGTGCTTCTTGAAGGTAACCTGCTAGCATGGGCTCATTTTTCCTGATTTCGGCGGTAAGTACTTTTGCGTAGGTTGGTATTTCTCTATTAAGGTTAAGTCCTTTCACAATGTCTCCAATAGAGTTTTTAAGCACTTTACCTACTATCTTGTTTAATTTACCTTGTCTGATGCCTTCGTCTAATAAAGTGTTAGCCAATGCTCCAGAAGAGATCCACTCAACGTATAACTTTCCAAGGTAGACATTGAGTTCTTTATCTATTTCATTGTATACTTCAGGGTTGAGTTTGAAGTTATCGATCCGATTCATAAAAACAGACAAGGCTTTATCTTTCCACAACTCCATATTGAACAGGCCATAGTTGATCCTATTCATCTCAGCTAAGGCTTCCTTGTATTCTGTTTGTTCGGCTGTAAGTTTGCGTAATTGGTAGCCTTCGTATGCACCATAGCACAGACCAAGAGAAATAAGGATTATAAGTAAGTATCGCATGGAAGGAGTTTGTTGTAATTATACGCTAGTGAACAATAGATTGTTACAATTTATGTCGTTGAATTTCGAATTGTTGAATTATTAATTTGATAAATTATTTAATTTCAAATTCGTTCAGCTGCTTTATTTGTTCCATTCCTTAGTATGTTAAATTAGTTTTATGATGTTTACTTTTTTGAAATACTGAAATTACTTTGTCATCGAATACATTTCACGACCAAGTTAAATCAGCAAACCTCCAAAGTAACATCTTGCCCCGAAAGGGAACTAGCGAATATGATACCGCAACCCAAAGATCGCTAGCCAATCTATTACTATTATAATCGCTCAGCAATATCTATTCTAATGTCTAAGGCACTATCAAAGATAGGAGAAAGGGTGTCAGCGTTGCGTCATGCAAATAGTCTTAATTGGATTTATGACTAGTCAAAAAACTAAGCATCTAATGTCAAATAGACCAATGTCGAATATTCTAGCTTCTAGTAGTCTAATGTCGAGAAATCAAATTACCTTTCTTTCTATCTTACTTTTAAATCCAATATGTTCCCCATTTCATAACATACTCTACAACGAGGTTCGTATTTATCTTTTTCACCGAGCACTACTGTTTCTGTTTCTGCTGACAATCTGTAGCTATGCGTAGCAAGGTTGCCACAATGTGGGCAAATGGCATGCACCTTAGTTATATATTCCGCTACAGCAAGTAGATTAGGCATCGGCCCAAATGGTACACCTCTAAAGTCCATGTCCAGACCAGCAATTATTACTCTAGAACCTCTAATCGCAAGTTTCTGACAAACGGCTGGAAGATCAGCATCGAAAAATTGAGCTTCATCAATTCCTATTACATTGGCATCACTTATATTATCGAGTATTTCGCGACTAGTT
Organism: Halioglobus sp.; assembly: GCA_047628935.1. Lineage (GTDB taxonomy): Bacteria > Bacteroidota > Bacteroidia > Chitinophagales > Saprospiraceae > CAJXUU01. Next base: position 9,196 of record JBLHWH010000143.1, read on the forward strand.
GCTACAGGTATGGATTCAAAAGAATTGTCATCGTGAGACACAACTACATCCGTTCCGTATCTGACATCTTTTTTTGGTTTGAAAATTAGAACCTTTTGATTGGCTATTCTTGCACGTTTCACTCTCCGGATGAGCTCTTCCGTTTTACCAGAAAACATGGACCCACAGATTACTTCTATCCACCCACTTCGCTGACCTCTGAAACTTGGTTCTAAAAACATATATTCTACTTTATCGCTCAAAGATAACAAGGTCACTTTCATATTAAAATATTTATATATGTTTCTTTCGTTTGAAGAAAATGTAGGTTGTTAATATCGAGTTTGGTCAGTACAATGTAATTTATGTAGAAGGCAGTCTTAAAAAGATAGGAGATAGTTAGAATGGGGTAGAATAAAACCCTAATCCGGCCTTTTGCATCCGTTCTGCGAAATAAAATCACCTTTGCTGAGCGAACAAAACTGTTTGCTATTCCTTAAAAGGGCATGGTGACTGCTAGTGACTCTGGCGGGTAGATGGATTTTGCCACTAAATTAAATTATCAAAATACCGCAGTAACATCTTGCCATTTCAAGGGGTCTAGCGAATATGGTACTACGATTGTAAAATTAATTAGCAATCAGTTATTAGCATAATCGCTCAGTACTATCTATTCTAATGTTGAAGACACTATCAAAGACGGGAGATAGGGTTGCACGCTTCAAGGGAGCAAATCCCAATTAGGGAAATTCGGGTAAAAGGGTTGAACACATCATGGAAACACAGGTGAAAAGGGTTGGACACATCACAGAAAGAAACCTTCCGAAATTCCTCCACAACTTATTAAGCAAAATCATTATCTTGCGCAGCTTAAGAATGATACATTGATAAAGTGCGTTTTTATGCACGGATATATTTTCTTTCTACAAGACAAAAAATGCAGGCGATGCAGCGCTTCGACGAGGCTTTTTAACGTAGCGGAATGGAAATATATCAAGCGGAAGAATGTACTTTACTATTGAACCATTCTTTAAAGAAAACAATCCTAAGTAATGGCGAATAAATAAGTTGTTTGTTTCAGGCTAGAGATTTTGTTCATAGTCAAGCGCAAAAAAGCGGAGTTATGCAGCGCATAATGAGCATTTTTGTAACGAAGAATAGGGATAAAAGATCAGCATCAAATAGATAAGTTATTTTTTCAACATTACTAACCTTACTAAATATAGAATAATGAAATTAACACCACTTACAGAGGTACATATCGGACTAGGTGCAAAAATGGCAGAATTTGCCGGATATAATATGCCCATCGTTTACACTACTATCTCGGACGAGCATGAATGTGTAAGAGAGAAAGTTGGTGTTTTTGATGTCTCACATATGGGGGAATTTATCGTTCGCGGTACAGAAGCGGCTAAATTCATCCAGTCAGTAACGAGTAATGATGTATATAAACTAGAAATAGGGGATGCACAATACAGTTGTATGCCAAACGATGATGGTGGGGTAGTAGATGATCTTTTGGTCTATAGATTGGGAGAAGATATGTGTTCAGAAGGAGAGCAAGCTTTTATGTTGGTTGTAAATGCTTCTAATATTGAGAAAGATTGGAATTGGCTAGAAAGCAAGAATAAGCACGAGGCTAGAATGATCAATATTTCTGATAATACAGGACTACTAGCTGTTCAAGGGCCAGATGCTGTGAAGTTGGTTCAGAAGTTGACAGACTTTGATACGTCATCTCTTGATTACTATACTTTTACTAAGACTAAGGTTGCAGGACTTGATAACGTGATACTTTCTGCAACAGGATACACTGGAAGTGGAGGATTTGAGTTGTATGTGAATTCTAAGGATTTGTTAGCCTTATGGAATGCAGTAATGGAAGCGGGTGAAGAATTCGGAATCAAACCTGCAGGACTAGGTTCAAGAGATACGCTGAGATTAGAGATGGGCTACTGCTTGTATGGTAATGATATATCTGATACAACTTCTCCACTAGAAGCTGGACTTGGATGGATTACTAAACTAAAAGTAGAGGATGATTTCTGTTCGAAATCTATTTTTCTTAAGCAAAAAGAAGATGGACTCAAAAGAAAGCTGGTAGCATTCAAAGTAGATGGAAAACGTGTGCCAAGACATGATTATACGATCCACGATCTGGAAGAAAATGAGATCGGAATAGTTACTTCTGGTACGCAGTCGCCTTCATTAAATATTCCAATAGGTATGGGTTATGTACCAAGAGCTATAGGTAAAGTTGGAGAGAGGATCAAAGTGAAATTTGGTAAGAAGTTTCTAGAAGCGGAGATTGTGAAGTTGCCGTTTTATATAGTGTAAAGGATATAATTAAACTGAATTGTAATTTGAGTTATGGAGTAAAAGTAAATAAAAATCCAACTGGTCGTCGCTTTGCGATAGGTGATATTCATGGTTGTTTTAACACTTTTGAGTCATTATTAGAAGACAAATTAAAGTTAACTAAAGATGATCACCTGTTTTTACTAGGAGACTATATCGATAAGGGATATAGGAATCGAGAAGTTCTAGAATATATATTAGAATTAATTGAAGATGGTTATCAAGTATTTCCATTAATTGGAAATCATGAGTATTTCATAATCCGAGATGTTCAATTTAGTCAACTGAGTAATCATACAACACAAATTAGAGATCTTATCGAAAGTAAAGATCTTCTTGATTCAAATGGTCAAATAGATCCTAAGTTTTTAAAGTTTATACAAGAATTACCATATTACTATGAACTAGATGATTTTATCTTAGTGCATGCAGGTTTAGATTTTGATTTAGAAAATCCTATGACTGATAAGATGAGTATGATTTATGCTAGAAACTTTAACGTTGACCCAACTAAGATCCATGAAAAGATTCTTATTCATGGACACACACCAGTCAATCTTGAAGTAATAGAAAAACAAATCAAAGACGGTAAAACTAAACACGTAATAAATTTGGATAATGGGTGTGTTCTTAAACACTATGAAACAAGCTCTGATAAGGACTATGGTCGTCTTTGTGCATTAAATTTAGACTCTATGGATTTGATATTTTTAGAGAATATTGATTGAAAAGAATTTCCTATAAGAACAAAATCCTACCTCATAAACTTAATCAAAGCGCCCAATATCCATTTTCGCTCAGTATTGATCAAATTAGTCAGTGCCTTATCTGCATTATGAGAGAATTGGTTTAAATCATTCACCACTTTGCAAAATTCGTCAGATTCACAACATCCCCCTTCTACTTTGCTGATTTCAGAGAGGACTTTTAGCATAGGGTCGAGTTCCTTTTTCTTACGTTGGTAGATTACAGCCTTGAAGATTGTTACTACATCCTTTTCAGCAATAAAAAACTCTTTACGTTCTCCTTTCTTAAACTTTTTATGAACTAAACCCCAATCAATTAAAGTACGTGTATTGGTATTCACGTTGCCTCTTGATATTTCTAATTGCTCCATGATCTGATCAGAACACATTGGCTCAGGAGTCATCATGAGTAGAGCATGAACCATACCCATCGTCTTATTTGAGCCCCAGTTGATTCCCAACTGGCCCCAAGATTCTATGAATTGTCTTTTACCTTCGTCTAAATGCATCTCGTATTATTCGTAAAACTATGCTTATTTTGAACATCTATTAGAATTATTCACTGCTCAAAATTTCCAATAAGAATGATATTTAATAAATGCTATGTATATACAATGAAGGGGGCATTATTGTTTTACTTAGAGTTAAATAATTTTAAGTATTAATTTCAATAGTTTCTGAGATATATGTCGCATGTAATAGTGTAACATATAGATATACAGGAGTATATCTATATTGTGTTGGCTAGGTAATAATTGAAAGTAGATACTTTAGTTCCTTGAAAAAAAAACTAAAGTATCTACTTTCGAATAACCAAAAACATGCCACCAATTACTAGTCCAAGACCAATTGGAATTACCATAGTTGTGGATACTCCAGTCCTTGCAGTGTGAAAAACATTAATCAAAAGCAAGACTATTCCTATCAATTGAAATCCAAGACCAATCTTTTTACGGAGCGTGAGTTTTTGCTTAGGAGTATTCATTAAATAAAATTATGAATTTAGAATTATGAATTTTAAAAATAGAAATAAAAAGATTTATCAATCAAAATAATAGACCATTAACAATAGAAGCATTAAAATATGAACGAGCACTCTATATTGATGTTAATATCCTTATTTGAACTAACAACTAACAATTTTCTCACTATTTCTTCGCTTTAGGCTTTGCCTTAGGTTTAGCCTTTGCCTTAGGTTTAGCCTTCGCCTTTGCTCTAGTTTTTTTCTGAAATGCAGTTGGGTGTTCAGCTTCAACAAGCTTCTTCACTTCTTCCAGTGTCATTTTAGTAGCGGTTTCTTGATCCATTGCTTTTCCGTCTATTCTAGGAAGTTTTATACTCTTTTTTTGCCATCTTATGAATGGTCCCCATCGACCATTTTCGATAGCTAACTTTTCATCTTCCCATCTATGGATAAATCTATTCGCTTCTTTTATGATTTTTGCTTCGATAAGTTCATGCTGTTCTTCTTGTGTAAGATTGTCAGCATCAAATCTTGCAGGGATATTCACGAAGAATCCATCATACTTTAAGAATGGTCCGAATCTTCCTGCACCTTTGGTATATGATATGCCTTTATAAGTCCCTATAGGAGACTCTTCTATAATTTTGATATCAATTAGTTCTTGAGCTTGTTCCATCTCTAATTCTAATGGATCCACAGCTCTGCCAAGATTTACGAACATTTCACCAAATTTGATGTATGGTCCGAATCTTCCTCTTGCTATGATTACTTCTTGGCCTTTATATTCACCCAATGTTTTAGGTAGACCAAATAGCTCCATAGCTTCAGCAAATGTGATTGTTTCTAAAGATTGTCCTGGCTTAAAGTTTCCGAATTTGGCCTTTTCATCTTCTCCCAACTCATCAGGAGTTCCTATCTGTGCTACAGGTCCGAACTTTGCCATTCTTACTAATACTGTTCTTCCCGTTTCAGGATCTTTCCCTAAGATCCTTTCTCCACTTGCTCTTTCAGCATTCTCTTTAGTGTCTTCCACTGTTTTGTGGAATGGCTCATAAAAAGATTTTAGTAATGTTCTCCACTCGTTTTTTCCTTGAGCAACTTCATCTAGCTTGTCTTCTACGTCAGCCGTGAATTTATAATTCATGACATCACTGAAGTGCTCGGATAAGAAATCTACAACTAGTAATCCCATATCGGATGCATACAATCTATTAGACGTTGCTCCTGTAATTTCAGTTTTTGTTGTTTCTTCGATCTCACCGTTTCTGAGCTCTAGATGGTCATATTTTCTTTCGTCTCCTTCTCTACTTTCTTTAGTTACATATCCTCTCGCAGGATCCATTATTTTGGTGATTGTAGCTGCGTAAGTAGACGGTCTACCGATACCTAGCTCTTCTAGTTTTTTTACAAGTGCGGCTTCAGTATATCGAGCTGGAGGTCTTGTGAATCTTTCTATCCCAATCATATTATCGAGGGGTAATGCTTGTCCAACTGTCAGTGGAGGTAACATTCCTTTTGCCTCACCTTCTCCGTCATTCTCATCTTCATCAGTAGATTCCATATATACCTTAAGGAATCCTTCGAATGTTAATACTTCCCCTGTTGCATCTAAAAAATCGCTAGGACGAGTGGAGATACCGATTTTGGCGGTTGTTTTCTCTATCTCTGCATCAGTCATCTGAGAAGCTATTGTTCTCTTTCTGATTAAATCATATATTTTTTGTTGATCTCTATCTTCAGTTGCGACTTTCACGTTTACATCAGTAGGTCTGATCGCTTCGTGAGCTTCTTGTGCATCTTTAGACTTAGACTTATATACTCTTTCTTGATGGTATTCAGCTCCAAATTCTTTTTTGATCTGATCGCCAATTTGTCCCATTGCTTGAGTAGATAGGTTGACGCTATCTGTTCTCATATATGATATATGTCCAGCTTCATAAAGTCGCTGAGCATTCTGCATCGTTCTGTTTACTGAGAATCCTAATTTTCTACTTGCGTCTTGTTGGAGTGTAGAAGTAGTAAATGGAGCGGCGGGTTTCTTTTTAGTTGGTTTTTTGATGATGTCAGCTATCTTGAAATTTGCATTTCTACAATCTTCTAGAAATGCTCTAGCGCCAGACATGTCATCAAATCTTGGCGAATAATCTGCTTTAAGTTCTACTGACTTGCCGGCTGAATTTTTTACTGTAAATACAGAAGCTACTCTATAAAAAGGAGTAGAGCTAAACGCCATGATTTCTCTCTCTCTTTCTGTGATTAACTTTACGGTAACGGACTGTACTCTACCAGCTGATAATTTGCCTCTGACTTTACGCCATAATACACCTGAAAGTTCGAATCCTACTAATCTATCAAGTATTCTACGTGCTTGCTGGGCATTTACTAGATCTACATCTACTGTGCGCGGTTCTTCTACAGCTTTAGTAATGGCAGACTTGGTAATCTCTCGGAATACGATTCTTTTAGTTGTATTGACATCTAGTCCTAAGACTTCGCAAAGGTGCCATGAGATAGCTTCTCCTTCACGATCTTCATCCGTCGCTAACCATACGGTCTCAGCTTTTTTCGCTGCTTCTTTTAGTTCCTTGACTACTTTCGTTTTCTCAGGAGAAATGATGTAAGTAGGTTCGAAGTTATTTTCAATATCAATTCCTTGATCACCTTTGGCAAGATCACGAATATGACCTACACTAGATTTTACTTTGAAATCTTTCCCTAGGTATTTTTCAATTGTTTTTGCCTTTGCTGGTGACTCGACAATTAATAAGTTCTTAGACATATGTGACCTTTATGTTTTATTCTAAATAGAATATTGTTGTTCTTGACTTTAAGAACGCAAAGCTAACAAAAGTTTTTTTCCTTATTTGTGCAGTAATTTATCAGATTGCTATTATATCACTTCTTAGGTCTTTGATTGATATAAATTCGTCCATAGTAAGTGATGATTGTACCGATTATTATTTTCACCAAAGCTCCGATCCAGAAAGGGGAGAATCCATATTCAATACCTTTATCAAGACCATATATCGTGGCTAGTCTTCCCACGCCAAATAATAATATAATTATTGTTCCAAGGCTTGTTAGCGACAAAATTCTCAGTAATCCCTTTGATTTTCCAGATTGATATATGTATGATATGATCGTACTACTTATGATAAATCCAATGAGAAAACCTCCACTTGCTCCTATTAATTTCTCTAAACCTGATTCTCCGTCGGCAAAAACAGGCAGACCTAAAACACCTAATAGAACGTATAGTAGCGATACGACAAACATATCTGCGGGCTTATATAAAAAGGCAAGTATCAAGATAGACAATGTCTGTCCAGTTACAGGAATATCTCCAACATTAATGGTCAATTGAGCACTGATAGAAATGATTAAAATACCAAGTCCGATTTTTAGAATGCGATTTATATTCATTGGTGCTAGTTATCTTAATTTATTATTGTTTTGAAACATCACTTTGTGGAAATAATAGTATTTTGTTAATTGTAAGCAGCGAAAATTGAAGATTGTGTCTCTTATTAATGTGGATGTAATTTTATGATTTTGCAATATAGTTGGTTTTATTATACGAATTAGAGTTTCTAATTCACTTCAAAATAAAATAATTTAATTTAACTATGAAGACTCAACAATCAATTATTACTTTATTTTTCTCTCTTTGTTTTCTTTTCATTGCTAATACTTCTTTTAGCAATGCTCTATCAGTAATGTGACTGCAACAGTTACTGCCTGCGAAGAAAATGATTTTGACGTAGAAATTAACTTTGAATACGAAAATGTAACCAATCAGTTTACCATCGTAGGCAATGGAGTTAACTATGGTACTTTCGAATATATAGATCTACCTATTACCCTTCTTACTTTAGATGCAGATTGTGATACAGAATATCAATTTATAGTCACAGATGCTATAAATGTTAATTGTTCTGATTTCGTGGAGTTAGGACCTGTTTGCTGTGAAGATGAGTGTACTTTGTCAGGGCTTGTTATTACAACATCTGATTGCGATGGAGGATTTATAGATGTAACTATTGATTATGATTACAGCAATACCTCAGAGTCCTTTTTATATGATTTGATAGATGTAGTAGCCGGAACAGCTAACTATGCTGACCTTCCGATTACAATAAATGTTATTAGTTGTAAAGTTTCATCACGTTGTTAGTTAATTTTTCTTTCCCCAGCTCCCTTTGTCCTAGGACAAAGGGAGCTGGGGAA
>JBLHWH010000144.1:0-17443 GCA_047628935.1 Halioglobus sp.
TAAAGCATAATAAAAATACGACTATCTATATTGATTATAACAAAAAAAACAAAAAAAACAAAAACTTAGTGATATATTTGAGCAACAGTAATTATAGGGGAAAATTTGATGTAACGACAGCTAATAAATTCTTCAACTCTGAAATCAATTCACTAGATACCATAGTTTTGATCAAAGGGTTAGGGTTCTTTATAATAAAAGATCTTATTGCAAAATTGAATGGTAAAATATCATTTAATAAACTTTCGTCTAACTCTCACATTACAATCATTGACATTCCAAACAACTCAGATATCAAGACAAAAATCACTAATGCTGAACATTCAAACTGATTTCATCTTAATTAAGTTATCGCTCCCCTACAGAGCAACTATACATTATTAAAAATAGGCCTTGAATAAAAAATTGAACATAAACTTATCTAACAAATCATGTCAAGTAGCTGTAACTAACAATATGATTCGACGTGGGCTAATTGTATTAATTTTCCTAGCAAGCTTCATCAAAGTAAATGCCCAAGATTCTAGTGAATTCTTCGACGCTAAAACAATAGAAAATTACCATATAACTAGATATACAAATGCTAATGGCTTAAAACAAACTATAGTAGAGCAACTATTTCTGGATGAAAATGAATTTCTTTGGCTGCAAACTCCTTCTGGAATTGTAAGGTTTGATGGTTCCCAGTTTTCGTATTTCAAATCAGGGCAAGGAATTAATAGCCGTACACAACTTGTCAGAAAAGTACAAACAGAAGATAATGCTTACTACGTTCAATTTCCTGATTCAAAATTTGGAAAAATAAAAGATGGAAGTTACGAAGATTTAAGCGCCTCTGAAAATTCAGAATTTGTCGTATATCAGAAACAATTTGTGAGAAGGCATGAAGGCGAATATGAGAGTACCTTCTTAAATCAAATTGGCGAAAATATTAAATCATTTAGATCTATTCACCCTATAAATGTTCATGATCAATATTATAGAAAAATAGACTCTATTTTCTTTATCCACGATGGGATTCTTTCAACTACTTATATTGACAACTTACTTATTAGAGGTCAAGCCTATGCTCTTGTAAATAAAGAATTTATTCTAAATAATCACTATTTCATATTACGTAATGACTTGAGAATTGTAGAGCTTAATCAAGGTGAACGAATCAAAATACACAATGAGCTGGTCCGGAAAGTATCTTCGAAAAAGATAAAGCTTGTGCAAGAGGATGTAAACGTAATATCTCATCCTTCTCAACAAAAAGTATTTATAACTACAAAAGACTCTATCTACCAAGTTCAGTTAATGGATAAAAAACTTGAATATAGCGCGCTGGACATTCAAGTATCTATTCCTGATATCACCGGTGTCGCAATCTCATCTGACACCGATAATATATTTATAAGCTCAACCACATTAGGTTTTTTCCAATTGCGTAAAAAGAAATTTAACTCCTATTACGATGCAGACCATAAGGGAAGTCAAAGTTACATGGCACTAATAGAAACTAATCAAGGTGACATTCTAACGAGTAAAGGTAAACTGGTAACCGCAAAACAGACAGTCAAAATTAAATCCTTCAATCGAAGTATTAATTTTATTAAACAAGACAGTAATTCAATAATAGCTATTTCTGGTCAAAATGCTAAAATATTAAATTTCAATTCAATCACAAGAAAAACTTATATATCATATCAACACTCATCTAGTCACTCAATCTATGATGGAAGTTTTGATAGTCAAAATAGGCTGTGGCTGTTAGGTCGTTTAGAAGTTAGACCTAAAAAAACAACTACCTTAGGATATATAGACTCTGACAATAATTACCACAGGATTGACCATATATTTCCAATGATCTGGTCAAAAGTATGGACCCCAGAGGGGAATATCCAACTTCTTGGGGAAAATAACATTTACTCTTATGATATAACTACACAAGATTTAGATTCTATACCTACTCCAACTGCTTTAGAAATCCGCAGTGTACATTATTTGAATGATACTATATCGTTAATGGCATCATATAATGCAGGTTTATGGTATAATGTTAATGGTCAAATTAGCAAACTACAGATTGAAAATGAAAATATAAATGAATCAAATTGTATCCTTGAAGATGATAATGGGTATATATGGGTAACCACAAATAATGGACTCTTTCGTTTTCACCCTTACTCACTGGAGAATTACATTAATCTCCCATCAGATGAAATATTCTACGATTACTATGATCTTACATATGGATTATTAACAAATGAATTCAATGGAGGTGGCACTCCATGCGCAACAGTACTAAAGAATGGCAGGATCGCCTTCCCCACTGTACAGGGCATTGTCACTGCTGACCCTCAAGACTTTATAAACAAGAACATTTATAAACCAATAGTTATAATAGAAACGACTGTTGACAACATCAGGATTGACACAGCAAATCTAATACAACTTTCTCCAGGCTTTCAGAGAATATCATTTACACTACATTCACCCAATTATGATGTCAATGCAAATAGGCACTTATACTATATGTTGGAAGGTTTTGAAGATAAGTGGAATCGATATGATGCTAATAAAGGTGTCTCTTACACTAATTTGAAACCCGGAAATTATTCTTTTAAAAGTAAACTACTTAGTGGATCAAAATATAACGAAGTATCTACGCAGGATTTCACATTCTCTGTTGATATAAACTGGTACCAATCTAGTTTCTTCATAACAATATTTATTTCCCTTATTGCTTTGATGACAAATTGGTTTATGGGGATGAGAGTAAGATATCTACAAAGAGAAAAAGAGAATCTCGAAAAGGAAGTTCTTGACCGTACAAAAAAATTGCGCTCTCTAAATCATCAACAGTTTGACAATCTTTCACAACTGCGCAAAACAGAATTAAAATTAACATCCACTATAAAGGTTAAAAATAAACTACTCGGTATAATTTCACATGAAGTTTTAGGTAGCATACAAATGATAAAAACGACCTCAGAGCTTATCCACGATAAAAGGCATCTACTAAATGAAGAGGAAGTGCAAAATGCATTAAAGGACATTAAAAACACATCTTATGCAACCAGCACTGTATTACTACAAATATTAACGTGGACCAAGGCGCAAAACGAAGGTATCGCAATTCAATTTAAAAACACAGAGGTCTATTCAGTTATAGAAATAATATATAAAAAACTAAAACACCAAGCCAAAACTAGAGATATCAATCTCTATAATCAAGTAAACAAAAACTTTAGCATCAATACAGATAGCAATTTGCTTCTATTGATCTTGCATTCCCTTATAGAAAATGAAGTGAAACATAATGAATCCGCTAGCATTACAACAAAATGCTATAAAGACAATGAAATATTTTCTTTGCAAATCAGAAATGATAATGACGTCGAAACCTTCGATATAGATTCCGCAAACAGATTCTTTACTTCCAGTTCAGACAAGCTAGAAACTTTGGATAATGCAATATTAATAAAGGGTTTAGGTTTCTGGATTATAAAAGATTTAATCAATAAAATAAATGGGAAAATTAAATTTATTCGTTGTTCTTCGTCTTCTCACACAATAATAATAGATCTACCTTTAACCAAGCATATTTCATAAAATTAAATAAGTGACACTACTACCAATAGTGTCACTTATAATGATAACAATCTACTTTGTACCAAAAAGTAGATTAATTTTGACTCTTACGTTTCATTGAGTACATATGTCAATTAGATCTATCCAGATCATAGAAATAATGGGAAACACTATTTATAGAAAGCGTAAAGGTAAAGGTAAAGACCTATTGCTCACTTAGAAGTAGTAAGTATTGAAAATAGATTTCGTTTATACACTACAATGAAATTGATGTAATTGTAAAAAGAAAAGAAGTTTTAGTAAAATCAATTCTTGTTATCCAATATTATGTATCATACATAATTCCGAAAGTTCCAAGATATTTGAAATATTCAATTTAGAAAAAACTCTACGCTTGAATGTTGAAGCGGTTGATTTTGAGACAGCTAGAGCCACTTCTATCTCCATAAGGGTTTTCCCTCTGCTTAAAAGCAAAGCTACTTCAAGCTCTCTATCTGAGAGTCTATCAAAAGTTTGTAGATCTTCCGTTTTTCCTAAACTTTCTAGAAGTAATTCCTTAGTTCGTTCAGAATAATATATTTTACCGCTGAGTACTGTATGTATAGCTGAAGATAACTCTCGAATAGACTCTTGTTTATTAACAAAACCTTGAATGCCCATTTTATATAAACGTAAAGCAAATACTTCTTCGGGATACGAAGTATAAACAAGTATTTTTGTTTTTGTACTAGAAAGTTTAATATGTTTAATCAAATCAAAACAATTTGAGTTGTTCATATTCAAATCCACAATTGCTAAATCAAACGCTGAACTGTTTAAAGTATTATGAGCACAACTTATACAAATGGATTCAGAAACAGTAATATCTAACAGCTCTGTCTTCAACAACAATCTGAGCCCGTTAATGACAATATTATGATCATCAATTAGTAATATATCTTTTGCCATATATCTCGTTAACTAATTTAAAAAATTATTCCTTTTGCTTCAATACCAAATTTTAATTAAACAAGTCAGCTGTTGTTTTGTTTAAATTAACTTTATTTTTTTTGTTTAATTTAACTTTATTTTTTTTGTTTAGATTAGATCAGATTAATAATATACACATAATAGCTTAATTAACAAACAAATGTTAGTTATCTTTTATATTATTTGTAGTGATTCAGATCGAGTTAAATAAATAGAACTACGTTTTTTTGCAAAAAACAAGAGCGTAGCGCAGCCTAAGATTGGGATAATGTGATAGTAAGAAATGTCTCAATCAATAATAGATAGTATAAAAGAGTACTGGGCGATATTGCCACAGTTCTATTATCATTAATTCTGTATCTCAGGTTGCATTTTGGCTTTAGAGCTAAGGATGTATATTCTTTTAAGAGCCGGAGTAGTGCACAAAAGTCTGCCCATACCATCTTTACAACTCTGTATAAGAGCACCATATATTTTAGCTTTCGTTTCTAATTGCATAATCATATGAACGATCTGCAGGCATGCGTTGAAGTTTTTCACTGAAAACAGATCATTTCGATTTATCTTATGGTGCATTTTGAGAGTACCATTCTTTTGTTCGTTAAAGCCTTCGTTTTCTATTTTCCACCTTAATTAGGCCTCCATCGAATAACGCTTCTACTGTGGTGGCGTCGACTTTCACAGAAGTCATAAATACGAATTTAGTGTATTGTTGTTCGACCTCGGGTTTGATAGAAATACTGAACCAATTGCTACATATTAGTTTCGCTCCTACAGCATTTTGACAATAAGTTACTTTTCCTTTCTTTGAGGTCTTATGTGGGCAGCCAGGATAAGGTTAATTTTCAATTTAAATACCCCTGCACCATCTATGGCAATCGTAAAATATTTGTCCAGCAACCTAAATTTATGAAGTACACGCTTGTGTAGTAATATTTTTAATAGATAATGTAGCAATTGGCTTAACTGTTATGAAGGTATTTTTTCTAAAACCGCATTCACTGTATCCATGTGCGCAATACGTAATCCTAGAGGAACTCTGTAATTTGTTCTAAATTCTTTCCAGTCCCTATTTTCATTTAGACTATTTCGAGTTGAACATCCAGTAATATAGCACATTACTGCACCCATGACAAGTTCACTTAATTCCTAGGTATATGACCTCTTTCGCCTTGGATCTATTATGGTCTCTTCTACATCCTGAGCAAGAGTGGTATAATAATAAGCCAATACTTTATGAAATACATACAGTATTTCTTTGCTAGTTTCTAAATTCTTTGACGCAGGCTTGGCTTTGTGTTTTCTTTTTTTGACACTTGTAGTAATATTTCATGAATTTGATATATATATATATATAACTGTAAACTATATCTTTACAGATATTTATTACTTGCTCCCTTTTAATGTATTATGAAATCTATCTGAATCGCTGTTAATTTATATGAAACCTTATAAACAAGGTGTTTCAAACATTAGACTTTATGTTGTAGGGTCATAATATTTCCTTGAACTTAGATTATCTACCAAAATATTACTGTAGTTAATATTTCAACATATAGTAATTAGGGTAAAACTAATCCATCTAATATTACTCATTATCTATATTTCTAATTATAGATAAGAGAAATTATCTGAATCAGTTTTAGTGTATATACTTCGACAAATAATTAAATCTACTACAATTCACAGGACTAGCAGCTATATATTTACATTCAAAACAGTCATATACTTCACAGATCATATTGACTAATTACCCCCCTCTTCAATTCTACTATTAAAGCTAATCACTTATAAAAGCAATATCAACGTGTATAATACTGGCTACTTTTTGCCTTACAATCCATGGACAACAAGACGTCAAAATAATAAATAAAAGAATGCAGATAGAACCGTCGAAATAACCGCTGTCAATCATAGCAAAGTGGGTTATGCTATAAAAGTGCTTCTTGAGCTTGAAGGCATGAAATTGGAAGAAGCCCTTCCTGATAAGATTTATCTATCTGCTGGGGAAACGATATATTTAGGAAAAATTAATTCCAACATCTAATAAAACAAAATTTAAAACTTCGTTAGGAGCCATTCCTAGAGACGAACATACTAACACCATGCCTTTTCGACACCACCAGTATAGTTATCTATAGTAAAGACGAACATTCCGCTGGTACTGAAAATAAGATTCATCATGATAAAAAAGGATATTTCTTATCATGAATATAATATTAAATACAGTGATAAAATCCATAAAAACCATGAAGCTATGCTTGAAAAAAGAAGCTTAAAGTATTGGGATGTCAAACTCCCTATTTATAGTCATAAACGAAAAGATATTTTACAATATAAAAAACATGAAGAAGTTCCTCAGAAAACATTTCAAATAGATTATAAATCGAAATGTGATGCCATTAGAATCTAGTTTCATTACATGTCGCCATTTAAGATCAAATTAGGTAGTGATGTTTTAAGTTATAGTCCTTTTAAATAAGTCTAGGCTTAATAAAAATGGGATACAAGGTTAGGGAATAGGATATGGACCGGAGTCCCCCTGTGAGGCTTTGGACTGACTAACAGAACCCCGCTTCGTAAATTTATTTTGGCATTCAATCTGGGTACAGTTAGAAAATAGTTCTATGTATCAATTTCCAAATATTGAACCTATCACATGCGCATGCTATACTATCACTGATATATTCAGCATGTCATTCGCTAGCCGTTAATTCTGTCTTCTGATCTTCGCTTTTGATCAACAAGGTGCATAAACATGCTATTACCAGCAGAACACCCGCAAATGTGATTGCATTTCTTGGATCATTACCTAAAAAGTTCTTCAGAATATAACCAAATGATAATGTTTGTAAGATCATAGGAATAACTATCATCATATTGATAATGCCCATATAGACACCATACCTTTCTTTTGGTATATCACTAACCACCATCAAATATGGTATCCCCATCATACTCGCCCAACCAATTCCAAAACCAGTAATTGCGAAGAATAGTAAGTACTTATTCTCTATATGTGGGAAGGCTAAAAACCCAAACGCAGCGATTAGTAAGCAAAATGCATGTACATATTTAGGTTGATATTTATTAGCAAACCCTACCAAGCCAAAAGCAACTAAAAATGTAACAATATTGTACCATCCATTGACTAAACCAGACCAACTTACTGCCTCTCCATAAGCTAGCTTGTTGCTTTCCGGAGTAGCATCCCAAACAGAAAGCGCTATACTTTTTGATGAATTCTGCCAATAGCAAAATAATGCATACCACTGAAACAAGTAGACTAGAGCCAATTGCCACATCACTTTGGGCATATCTTTAATTGCTGAAAATATTTCGATTAATGGACCATAAACACTCCGTTTTTCACTCCTAAGTTTAGCCAGTTCCACTTCTGTAGGTGGCATCTCATTCGTATAGCTAATACTCCATAATATAGAAGCTATAGAGCAGAAGGCTCCTAGAAAGAACGAAGCGTATACCCACGTTGGCAATGAACCTGTAGAATGATCCTCAATTCCTGTGATATAAACGATAATTAATGGGAAAATAAAAAGAGACACGTTTGATAACGTTTGCCCAAGCCCTGTAAAAAAGCTTTGCATTTGAAAACCTAACGGCTGTTGTTCTTTATCCAGTTGATCTGCAATAAGTGCTCTGTATGGCTCCATTGCTGTATTATTCCCAGCGTCTAATATCCATAGTAGACCTGCTGCCATCCATAAAGAACTACTAAATGGAAATGCCAATAGAGTCAAACTACAAAGAATTGCGCCTACTAGAAAATATGGCTTACGCCTTCCAAACCGAGGGCTCCATGTCTTATCACTCATTGCACCAATTAAGGGCTGAACTAACAAACCTGTCACTGGACCAGCAAGGTGTAATATAGGAATCTGATCTGGACTTGCACCCAAGAAATCATAAATTGGGGTAACTGCACTTTGCTGTAATCCAAAGCTATATTGAATTCCAAAGAAGCCGACATTCATGTTTAATATCTGCCAAAAACTCAACTTGGGCTTCTTGATCATAGTGTATATAGTTTCAAAATGTATCCAAAATAATTAATCCCTTCAAAAGCGAAACTAACTCTTGTTCAACATTAGTATTCTTGCTTCCCATGGTTGTAATTCTCTCATACTTTCTACGTCTTGATTACAAAAAACAATAGTATATTTTTCAATATCAAAATCCACACTTTCTTGTTGATCGCTCTGATTTAACATCACAACAAATGTGTCCTTTTTATCCGACCTTTTATAGAAGAACAGATTCTCAGATTTCTGCGGTATAATCTCGAAACTTCCATAAATAAACGTCTTATTTTCTTTTCTGAAAGCAAGCAATCTTTTGTAGAATTCAAAAATAGAATCTTTACCTTCCGCAACTGCATCCACCGCATTTATCTCTTTATAATTTGGATTAAGTTTTATCCAGGGTTCTCCTGAGGTAAAACCAGCGTATTCATCACTATTCCAATGCATCGGAGTTCTTACGTTGTCCCTTCCGTTTTTGTGGACTAACTTCAAAAAATCATCCGTGGCTATGCCCCTTCTCAAAAATTCTTTATGAAAATTATGTGTTTCAACATCCTTATAATCATCTATCGACTCAAAATGAACATTGGTCATTCCTAATTCTGAACCTTGGTAAATACACGGTGTACCTCTCAATGTTAGAATCATCATTGCCAAAAGTTTAGCACTTTGTTTGCGATACTCCTTGTCGTTTCCAAATCGAGACACCAGCCTTGGAAAATCATGATTATCCAAGAAAATACTTATCCAACCAGAGTCACCCATCGCTTCGTCCCATTCGCTAAATATCCTTTTTACATCTGGCCAACCATAAGGAACAGGATCAAACTTACCAAACTCACCATGCCCAAGAAACATATGATCTAAATGGAAAATCATATTGAGTTCTCCTCTATCATGCCCTACATAATTGAGGCCTACTTCTTTACTGATTCCTGGACCTTCACCAACAGTCATTACATCATAATGCTTGAGCACTTTTTCATACATTTCATGAATGTATTCATGTACTTTTGGTCCGTTAGAGTACACATGCTCTATGATCTCATTTAACACATCATGCTCAGCATCCGCAAACTCTAGTCGCTTAGAAATCAGTGGAATCACATCCATTCGAAAACCATTAATTCCCTTATCTAACCAGAATTTCAAGATATCACATATAGATTGTCTTACAGCGGGGTTTTCCCAATTCAGATCAGGCTGTTTTTGGGTAAATAAGTGCAAATAGTAATCATCAGTCTGTTCATTATACTCCCATGCGCTTCCTCCAAAAAATGACGGCCAATTATTGGGCTCTTTGCCGTTTTTTGCTCCTTTCCAGATATAGTAATCTCGGTATTTGCTATCCTTTGATTTTCTCGCATCCTCGAACCATGCATGTTCGTCTGATGTGTGATTCACGACTAGATCCATGATGAGTTTCATCCCTCTATTATGTACTCCTTTTAATAACTCATCGAAGTCAGCCATTGTACCAAATTCTGGATGGATGTCATAGTAGTCACTGATATCGTATCCGTTATCATCATTCGGAGATTGATAGATAGGAGATAACCATATGATGTCTACTCCCAGATCTTTGAGATAATCAAGCTTAGATATTATTCCTTGTAAATCTCCAATTCCATCCCCATTACTATCCTTGAAACTCCGTGGATATATTTGGTAGATTACTTCTTCTTTCCACCAGATTTTGTTTTGTTTCATTTTTTTTATTAGATCGCTTCGCTTTTAGATGATTAGACCGTTTTACTTTTAGATTTTAGAGTGAACTTTTTTCTCTGTACATTATGAGCTGAAGGTCTCCGACCTCGCAGCGGATTAGTAACACAACTCACTTCTATGATTCAATGGTTCAATCATTCAATGATTCTATTTCTCGATTTCTCCTAATCTTCTTTAAGATATGCTTTCATAGCGAGATAAACACCATTACTCCATCCAAAGCCATCTTGAACAGGATATTCTCCACCTCCTGCCTCTAAGGTCATGTCTTCTACATTATACTTCTCTACGAATTTACCTGTGTTTTTATACACTTTTTCATTGATGGTTATCCAGCGTTGGGCAATTTCTTTGGCCAACGCTTTGTGTCCATAATTATCCAATCCTTTGACAGTCATCCATTGTAGTGGCGCCCATCCGTTAGGAGCATCCCATTGTTGTCCTGTGTTATAAAGTGTAGTTACAACGCCACCTAGTTTTAGGAAGTCTTTTTTGATTGTTTTCGCAACATCTAAAGCTTGTCTTTTATCAGCCATTTTAAAAAATAATGGATATACCATAGCTAAAGATTTCAAACCTGTTTTCTTGCCTGATACCCAGTTATAATCTTCAAAAGTACCATCTTCAGCAACCATAGATTTATTCATAAAATCCATTCTAGACTGCATACTGGTCATCACTTCCCCTTTAAGTACTTGATCAACCTCTAGGTGAATTACAATGATTGTTTCAAGACCATACAATAGAGCATTCAGGTCTACAGGGATAATGTCTGTAGTTTGGATCGTATTGATATCCTTGCCATCTGCAAACCAGCGAGAAGTATAATCCCACCCGGACTCAGCGCCGGCTCTTAAATCATTGTACATTTTTTTTCCACCTTTAGTCTCTTGCACTTGTAGATAATCCTCTTTATACGATTCTTGTCGTGGAGTGAAGCCTTTATCGAAGTATCTATTCACAAGTCCTGCATCTGTTTTTACTACATGTTGACTGGCCGTTTTTACTTGCCCATCTGTATTCATCCAAAACCGCCATTCTCCGACAAGTGCATCTTTGTACTTTGCATAAACTTCATCACCCTTTTCATCAGCATATAACTTTACCATCTGAGAAAAGAATGGAGGTTGTGATCTTGTTTTGTAGTATACCCTATTGCCATTGGGAATGTGCCCTACCGTTTTGATCAGGTGAGCAAAATTATCTAGCATATTTTCAATTAGCGTAAACTCTCCACTCTCCACCAAGCCTAGCATTGTAAAATAACTATCCCAATAATAGACTTCTCTAAACCTACCCCCTGGTACAATGTATGGATGAGGCATAGCGATCAGGGTACTACCTTCTTTCACTTCATCGGATTCTCTTTTGAGGACTGGCCAAAGCGCATTGATATGCTCTGTTGCTGATCTAGTCATATCTGCTTTAAAGTCAGATGATATGGAAGGTGGCGTTTCAAAATTATCTAAGACAAAGGACTTCAGATCAAAACCGACTTTCGTTTTATTCTCCTCATATGATTTATTAATATCCGCTGGAAAAGACTTGGCCGTACAATCTACGAAGGTCTTACTGTCTTTGAATACGCCGCCCATCTGTACATCGATGAATAATTTGGGATATAATTCGTCGGGGGTTGTCAAACCTAATATCTCTGCAGACTCTTCTATTGCCTCATACTGCGTGTTGACATTTTGTTTTCCATCGCTTTTACACCCTACTATTGCTGACAATAATAGAAAACAAGATAAGGCCCTTATGGTATGGTTGATCATTATTATTTATTTGATACTTTAAATGTTTTTTCTTCTCTTCCTACGCCTGTAATAATTAGTTCTCCCCACGAAGGAGGTATTGTGGATGATATTTGTATGATTCCGTCTTCATCAAAGTCCAAACCTCCAAACCCATTCAGCACAGCCTGTAGCATGCCCCCTGCGCCTGTAGCAAAGTAAGGGTTACTCCCACCAGCCGATTCAGAAATCACTCCAAAAGGAGGGACTTCATTTCTTTTATAGCTATAAGAAAACAAATCTGCTGATTTTTCTGCCTCTCCGATTCGGTTGTACAAAAGAGATAGAATAGCTGATCCCATCGCAGGCCCTGTAGGTGACATAAGGGGTTCGTAATATTCTAGATCTTTTTTGATTTGACTTACATCATTAATTACTTTTAAAGGATAAGCCAATAGGTTCACATCGGCTTGTTTTATCATTTCCCCGTCAAATGTTGCATGTTCTGAAGTAACGCCATTGTCTAATTTGAGTATAGGAATATTATCGGCCACATGATTCCAATCTGGATTAGGTTTTTTGCCTAAAATTTGCGCGCACTTTGTAGCATATTGTAATGAAAGAATTGCTACTGCATTAGTGAATGCATTATTATCTATATTTTCTGCCCACTCGTCGGCTGCGACTACATTATCAATATCATAATGCCCAAGGCCATTGCGCTCTACTCTACTAGCCCAATAATCCGCTATCTCCTTCAATACTGGATAGCCTCTACTTCCTAACCAATCTTTATCTTGCGTCACTTCGTAATATTTCCAAAAGGCCCACGCTATGCATCCTGTTACGTGATGTTCGAACGGTCCAGTCAATGCCCATACAGGTGTATCCTCAGACCCATCATCCGCGGATTCCCAGGGATACATAGCACCATTATATCCATGTGCAAATGCATTTTGCTTCGCAGCTTCTAGTCTTTCGAATCTATACTCAAGCAAGGATTTGGCTATTTCTGGTTGTAGTATCAATAATGGAGGGTACATCCACATCTCAGTATCCCAAAATATATGACCATTATAGCCTAAGCCAGACAAGCCCATTGGGGATAATGAATACGCCGTATTCGCCCGAGCAAAGGAATATAAATGGTATATGGCAAATCGTATATCCCGAGTAATTTCAGGATCTCCAGTGACAGTAACATTACTCTTCCACAACTTTGCCCATTCTTGCTTGTGCCGTTTTAGCAATCGTTCTTTACCCTCTAGTCTGGCATATATCGTCAATCTTTCTGCCTCATTATGTGGGTCTTGGTATTGCTCAGAAGAACAGACAGATCCTACTATGGCAAAAGTATAAGTTTCTCCTTTTTTTATTTTTTTATGGAATTTGGTCAAATGCATGTTATAATCCCAATCTTCGTGAATCAGCTTAGGTTCTTGCCCGTGATGCTCTGTAAATAGAAAACTATTTGAAGTCGCTACTTTGATGTTGCCCGATGGGCTCAATCCAACAGAAGTCATTAATGGTATCAATACATGAGGTCTATCAATCTCTGCATAGTAGTTTCTCACATCTTGCATGTGAGTAGGGGCCTGAATGACTGACATCGGAGTAATATTGATGTCTTGCTTGGCAGTGATAGTAACATCGATTATAGATGAATATGGCAAATGCCGAAGTGCCATCATAGAAGTACTTATTGTTGCTTTGGCCCCATAATCAAAGGTTGTCAAAAGGCTAGCAGTTTGCATATCTAATACTTGCTTGTAATTGTTGATATTATTGGCATTGATTCTACTTCCATCAATATCCAGATTCATATCCATATGATTGAATACTTTGAGAATATTAGACACCCTCCCTCTCTGATAATAATCATAGGTACCATTGAGCACTACATCTTGTACTTTTAGTGGTTCTGAACTAGATACTAGACCTATTACGCCATTTGCTAGAGTCACACCATAATAATTGGAAGGATCAATATCGTCAGCAATTATTTTCCATGCATCTTGACTATACAAAGAATTAATAAATAAGATGCTTAGTACAAAAACACTAAGGGCAAATATGTCTTTCATGTATTTAATTAAGTGATTGAAATCTACAAATGGAGTATTAAATTTTATTAGTTAATTGTATGTTGTGCTCACATATTAGTCGTACCCAAATTCAGTTCAAGAATGGAAGATGATTTCTTACAAAACACATGTCATCTTTATTATTAATTTGGATGTCTGAATGCAAAGAGTCTTCAGCTTACCTCCGAAAATCAAACTCAATATACAAATGAATAGATGAATTAGTGTGAGATATACACTTATTTATTATTACGCAGTTACGTATTAATATACTGGTCATTAGATGTACTCAATTTTCAACAAAATACATCTGCGCATTAAATGTAATCATGTATCGAAAACATAAAGAAAACTATACTATAAAAGAGGATTTAGTGAGTAGAGAACTTCATTATTTTGAGTTCTCTATTTAATTCTAAACAAAAAAAATGCTACCTAGAAAACTAGATAGCATTATAATTAAAGTTATAAAAAACCTTTGTCATTATTTTGTAGGCATCACCACTGTATCAATAGCATGTATAATTCCGTTTGATGCAGGGACATCCGTTATTATTATTGTAGAAATATTACCCGCTACATCCGTTAAAATTACTTTTCCATCTCTTATAGAAGCTACGAGATTACCTCCTTGTACTGTAGGTATAGTAAAGCTTCCTTTATTTTTCTTAATAGCCGCTATTACATCCGCCGCTTCAAACTTTCCTTTCACAACATGGTATGTTAATATTGCGGATAAAGTCTCTTTGTTTTCTGGCTTTAATAAAGTTGCCACTGTTCCTTCAGCTAGTTTTTCAAAAGCAGTGTTTACCGGCGCAAATACAGTGAATGGACCTTCGCTATCCAATACACCCACTAAATCAGCAGCTTTAACAGCAGCTACTAGTGTAGAGAAATTTTCATTCCCTATAGCAACATTAACTATTGTAGGTGGATCATTATTTACTGGTGTAGCATTTGCAAAAGTTGAACTTACTGCAAACACAGCTAAAATTAAAAAAGAAAATAAATTTTTCATATTAGTACTATTTTTTTATTTGTTATTAATAGACTAATAACAGCACTAATGTTTATTTTGTTTAATCATTTTAAAAAATAACTAAACAAAATAAAATCAAGTCACTTTTCTATCTTACATCATCTTCGACTTATTATTCTCTAAAGTGGATTAGAAGTGTCTAGATAATCGTTTAGATCTCTGGAAAATACATATGAAGGCAAATTATACCAAAATTCGTTTTAAAATATTATTACAAATCTTCTATATGGGTAAAATGCCTTTTCTAATTCCTTGATATTAACTTTTAAGAAGCTTTTTCTAGTTACTTAGAATCAAATGCGTTCCAGAGTTGACTACTATCAACTTTCTGTCATCATCTAACGCTACAATTCTTCTTGAATTCAATCCAGCCGGCAATCCTAGTTCCTCCATCCCATTAAAACCTCTTTCATTGTTTATAAAAGCACCAAGGGTCGCTCCTGCCATCCCAGTATTCTGACCCAATTCTGTAAGGAAATCCAAATGATTACTTACAAATGTAATCGTACCATCTTTACCAACCGAGAAGTCTTGAACGGTAGATTTTTGAACATCTTTAGGTAATGGCACACCTATGTATCCGTTTTCTGAAGCTAGATATATCATTGACCTTTGCTCCTGTATTGTTTTGTGTTCTATAATTGCTCCTTCCTCATCACCAATTAGATCTGTGATGTCATCCACCTTAGCAAAGTCAGAAAATTTCTGATATTTCTTTTTTAACAATGGCGCTTGAGATAACAATCGTTCAAGTCCTACAAATGGTTTTCGACCGTCGAAATAAGGCACAAAGATAATAGGTTCCGATTGTCCATTCTTGTCCAAGTCCACTACATACATATCTACAGTTCTGGTAGAATCTGATCTCCATTTGAAATTTGTACCCACATTTCCTGCCAGTATATCTAGTCGTCCATCATTATTTACATCTGTCACTTCTATGCTATTCCATAGTCCTGCACTATTATTTAGAGCTTCATCTTCTTTTATCTTTAATGTCCCATCGCCTTGATTTTCGAGAATGGTAATATCCATCCAATCCCCACAAGTCAACAAATCCATATCTCCATCACCATCAATATCTTTCCAGTCGCTATCCGTAACCATACCAAGTCTTACCTTGAGCGCAATATCCACGCCTCCTCCTTGTTTGTTTTTCAAAACAAAACTATAGGGAGAAAGCCCATAAGAACTAGGAATTGATCTCGCCCCAACAAATAGGTCAGTATATCCATCTCCATCAAAATCAGCGGTAGAAACTGTGCTTCCATTTGTATGAGGTAAAGACAACGGTACCCTAAATAGTTGACCTTTGTCATTTAGATAGAGTCTATCTTCAAGCAGTTTATCTAATTCTTTCACATCACTACCACCACTTACTACATATAGATCGAGATCTCCATCTTTATCAAAATCAAAAAACGTGGCATCAACATCTTCATATTTAGCATCCGATTTAAAATCTGGTGTACTCTGCCATGCAAAACTTCCATCCCCTTTTCCAAAGTAAAGTCTAGCCTCTTGAAACCTTCCATTCCCTATGAATAAATCCGATATTCCATCTCCATTAATGTCCGCATATGCAACCGCTGGTCCTTCTTTAGATAACGCCTCTGGGATTAACTTCTCATAATCATAATCTTTGAACGGATTTTCTAAATGCTTAAAATCAAAAACTGTTGTCTTCTGAGACCTTTTGAAGGATTTGTATTCATACTTATGTAAATCTTCTCGATTCAAAAGAACTAACTCTTTATTGATTGCTGGATCTTTTATCACTTTGTATTGACCATCAGGCCATATAACATATACAGAATCAACTTTTCCTATATCACCCAATCCAAAATGGAGCTTATGCGTACTTGAAGATTGATATCCTCTTGTGGTCTGATATTCACTCGAAAATATTTTAGAATCGCAAAAGACCTTAATTTTCGTTCCTTTATTTGTCATTCCAGTACTACTCTCTCCTAACTTCACCGACAAAAAGTTCTTACCGTTTTTACTTGAATTCTCAATTAATGAAGCTGGCTCATTGATATTGTTTACAATTAAATCTAAATCTCCATCATTATCGAAGTCAGCATATGCAGCTCCATTCGAGAAAGTAGGCTTGCCAGAAAAAGATGAATTTAAATTAGAAAACGCTCCATTCTCATCTTGGCTAAATAGAACATTTGGCAATTTCTCTGAAGGCATTAAGGCCAACATTTTTCCCAACTGTCCAGGTTCGTTTGTTCGTTCGCCTAATCTATTAATGTAGTTGATATA
>JBLHWH010000145.1:0-17340 GCA_047628935.1 Halioglobus sp.
CTTTTGAGGCTCCCGTCACAATTGCTACTTTCCCTCCGAGTTCAAATCTGTTTTTTATCCTATTCACTGTTATATTTTTTCTAATAATTGAACTTAAAGTTAAGAAAGTATTTGGCAAATTCTAGATATATTTCTAATTGACAATTGACCACAAAATTCTAGGGAATATTACTATATTGAGAACAATATATAAGTGCCGATAGATATGATAAAAAGTGTAAGAAAAGGGGAAGAGTTAAATGAAAACAATCTCATTAAATTTCTTTATGAAAATAAATTAATAGATGGTAACAAAGCTGAATTAACAGTAAGTCAATTTTCAAACGGATATTCGAACCTTACTTACCTTATTGAATCTAATGACAAATCATATGTTCTCAGAATGCCACCAATAGGAGCCACAAAGCGAGGCCATGATATGAGCAGAGAATACAAGGTACTCAGCCAATTATCAAAGGGTTTCTCTAAAATGCCTAAGGCTTATGCATATAGTAAAGATGAGAATATTCTAGGGCGTGCTTTTTATATAATGGAGAAGATAGAAGGAGAAATTATTACTTACAAAAGAGCAAAAGAGCTTGATATCTCAGCTAATGATTTTGCTAAAATATCTAACTCATGGTTAGATACTTTTGTAGAACTTCATTCTACAGATTATAAAGCTTGTGGCTTGGAAAATCTTGGCAAACCAAATGGATATGTAGAACGACAAGTAACTAATTGGGGTAAACAATATCTAAAAGCACAAACACAAGAAGTCCCAGAAGCAATCAAAGTCATGGAATGGATGGAATCAAACCAACCAAAGAATTATGACCATTGTCTCATTCATAATGACTTCAAGTATGACAATGTCGTATTTACTGATACTTCTTGGAATTCAATCAATGCAGTATTAGATTGGGAAATGTGCACATTAGGAGATCCATTGATGGACTTAGGTACTTCAATCGCATATTGGTCTATGCCTTCAGATCCCCCGCCGCTAATAGAAGGACTGCCTTCTCCTACCATGTTACCTGGAAATCCAAGTCGTACAGAAATAGCTGAGCTATATGCTCAAAGGAGCGGAAGAGAAATTGACAATTTGGTATTTTACTATGCTTATGGTCTATTCAAAATAGCAGTAATTGTGCAACAGATTTATTATAGGTATGAAAAAGGATTGACCACAAATGAGAAATTTAAACACTTGGATAAGTCATCTCAGTTTCTGTGCATGATGGCATGGCAGTCAATACAGAAGAATAGAATAGAAAATCTTTTTTAGAGGGCTAAGGGCATTGCAGCTTGTTTGTATAATATTAATAAAATAGATAATGGAATTTAAAGGTAAGGTTGTTATTATTACTGGAGCTGGATCAGGAATCGGAGCCGCTTGTTCAGAACTTTTTGCATCAAAGGGTGCATCTGTAATCGTATCTGACATTAATTTGGAGAATGCCAAAGCCGTTGCTGAGAAATGCAATACCCTTAGTAATGGAAATGTTGCAATAAAAACTGATGTAACCAATTACTCTGATATTGAATTATTAATCACCCATACGTTCACAAAATATGGCAAGATTGATATCATGGTCAATAATGCTGGAGTAATGAATAAAACTCGTTCAAAGACAGCTGATCACTCCTTCGAAGACTGGAACAATGTAATAGCTATCAATCAAACAGGAGTATTTCATTGTCTAAGAGCTAGCCTTAAAGTAATGGAAAAACAAGGTCATGGAAACATAGTAAATATCGCTTCATTAGCTGGTCTAAAAGCTTCCGGCTATAACCTTGCCTATAGTGCCAGTAAATTTGCAGTTGTGGGAATGACAAAGTCAGCAGCATTAGAATATGGATCAAAAAACATAAGAATCAATGCGGTATGTCCTTCATATACTCAAACTCCAATGCTTGATGCTGCAGTACTTACACAACCAGGTATTGATGAGAAACTACTTAAGTATGTACCGATGGGAAGATTTGGAGATGTAAATGAGATTGCTGAAGCAGTAATTTGGTTAGCTTCTGAAAAAACATCTTTCATGACAGGGCAAACAATAACACTGGATGGAGGTTTATCATTGTAACAATATCCATTTAAACATTATATAAGAACTTCATAATAAAGAAAATATGAACAAACAACAAGTATTAGTAAAACGACCAATGGGAATGCCCGATGAAGAAACTTGGAAACTTGTTGAAGCTGAAATTCCTGAACTTAATGACGGTGAAGTTTTAATACAGAATCACTACATCTCCTTAGATCCAGCTATGAGAGGATGGATGAATGATGCTCCATCATATATTCCTCCTGTAGCTATAGATGATGTTATGCGAGCTGGCTCGATCGGAAAAGTGATAAAATCAAACAATCATCCTAAATATAAAGTTGGTGATGTCCTCACTGGTTGGGGAGGAGTTCAACAATATAATGTTTCGGATGGAGAAGGATATTATCCAGTGGACACTAATCTAGCTCCTATGCCAATGTACATCGGCACTCTTGGAATGCCTGGAATGACCGCCTATTTTGGAATATTAGAAGTCGGAAAAATCAAAGAAGGGGACGTTGTCTTAGTTTCGGGTGCAGCTGGTGCTGTTGGAAGTATAGTCGGCCAAATAGCTAAAATAAAAGGTTGTACTGTTATCGGAATAGCCGGTGGAAAAGAAAAATGTGACTACCTCGTTAATGATTTAGGCTTCGATGGTGCTATAGACTATAAAAATGAAAATATAAAAGCGGGTATAAAGCAATATTGTCCAAAAGGAATAGACGTTTATTTTGATAATGTCGGTGGTGATATTTTAAATGCAGCTTTAGGAAGATTAAAAATGCATGCACGAATAGTTATTTGTGGTGCAATTTCACAATACAATAACACGACACCCATCAAAGGCCCTAGTAATTACATAAACTTACTTGTCAAAAGAGCAACCATGCAAGGAATGGTCGTAATGGACTACGCCCAAGATTATCGGACTGCAGCTCAACAAATGGGAATGTGGATGATGGAAGGAAAATTAAAGTCCAAAGAAGATATCTATGATGGAATCGAAAACTTCCATGAAACTTTTGGTCGTTTATTCTCAGGTGATAAAAAAGGGAAATTGATATTGAAGGTAATAGAGGAATAATTAAGCTTTATTGTCGTTGAGAAAAAATATGTCGGACATCTTTGAGATGTCCGACATATTAGTATTCTAATCTTACTGGGATTTTTTTCTTGATCAATTTCTTGTATAAATAAAAATAGTGGTGTTAGCTCTAAATTATCGTATGAAATGAAGTTCGTTTCATACTTAATTTATACTTCAGTAGGAACACTTAATAAATAGAAGTGTTCAACGCCACCTTTAACTTGGATCTCTAAACCAACGCTCGATACAAGTTTGGCGCATAATGCCACAACCTCAATTTTCTCTTTTTTTGTAGTGTACCACATAGCCTTTGTTAGTACTTCAATATTTTTATTAGAGCCATAATCTTTAAACATCATTGATTTTGAACTACTCAAAAAATTATTATCAATATCAGTCCATGACCAGCTCCAAATATTACTTTCCGTATCAAATCTTCCTAAATTGATAATAGTAAATGTCTTACTTCCATAATTTTCATTAGCATACTTTATAGTTTCACTCAATACTTCAAATGTTGTTCTAGTTGAATTCAACCATGGAAAACTCCGTAATAACTCATCATTTTTTTGTTGGAGATCTGAAACCAAACCTGGTATAATTCTCCTAATCTTATTTGGGTAACTCGGTTTATCCAAATTTCTATTTGTGTTCCTAGAATTACTAAGACTTTTATAATTCGTAAGGCCTTCCCATCCCATTGTATATATCATATTCTTTCATCTTTATACGATAAAGGGTTAATCCAAATTCATTTAAATACAAAAACAATTACTCATATATATAAATATCCTACTGATAAAGTGAGACAATTTTGTTTAAAAAACAATGTTTTACATCTTTTCTATTTTCTTCTCTTTGTCTATTTTAATAATCTCAGGCATTATCTTTATTAACTCTTTTGCCGGTATGTCTTTAATTAAAATATTTTTGTCTTTATCGAGAATGAATATTTTGGGCGTAGATGGAATCGCTACTATCCTTCTGTATCTTTGGAACTCATCAAAAGTGTTGATGAATTTATCCATATTTTTCTTTGGCAAGGATTCTATACAAGGTTTAGTCTTTTTGCCACCTTTGGTACAAATAGATAGAAGCGTAACGCCCTTAGATTCATATTCGTCATAGAATTCTACTATTGCTGGCATTGACTTAGTGCAGTGTCCGCAATCATGCGCCCAAAATAATACAATGGTATAATCTGATTCGATATCCCATAACCTAACCGGAGTTTTCAAACTATCAGCTTTGTATGTGGTGATATCAGGAAATTTTTCACCAATAAGTATATTTCTAAATTTATCTGCTTGGTCGATCATCTTTTTCAGATTCTCTTCTGATACCCAATCCGCGGCACCTGTAGTATAATAATTGTCGATAAGATGTACATATACTGCATCATACCCAACGATTTTAAGCTTAGCATATTTATTCAAAAAATAAGACAAATAGTACTTCCATGTTTCTTTAGCTGGTTCCATCTCACCGAGCAAATAATCAATAGAAACTTTGATGCTATCTGGATCTTGTGGTGTTAGTTTTTCAAGATAGTATTCAACTTTTTGATGAAGGTACGGAGTCCTTAGATTTACTTGATCGCCAAGATCTACATTATCAAAATAGTGCTTCTTATAAAATTGATATGTTTTGAATTGAGCGCCATCACCTTCAAACTCCGGAATATCTATTTGAAAACTTGATTTTATAAATCTAGCAGACACCGACTCTGGTATATTAGCCACTAATTCTAATTGTTTAGCTTTTACATTTTCATCGATCTTGTTCAGTTCTTTTTCAGCTGACTCATCTTTTATACCACTCGTATCCGCAGCAGTTATTCTAGCTCTTATTTTATCCGCTTCAGGTCTTTTCTCAGCAATGAACTTCATGTATCCAGAAAAAGCTTCATTGTCTTTAGATCCCTTGAATGATACATCACTTCCTTTTTTCACATCCCAAGTCATATCAAATTCATAATCTTTTCCATCTACAAAAAATTGCATGAAATTATTATCCTCAGGTAATAGAACAAAGTATACGCCTGGCTTAAGTGTATCACTTCCTTCATATTCGAACTTCCCTTTTTTTCCAAACACTGTATCTCTTACCAATTGTTTATCAGCATAGTAATTGCCAATAATCACTGTATCTCCCTCGTAATTTTTGAGATTGATATTAATATCGTGTTGCCCAATTACAGAAAAGCCAATAAGCGCAAAAAGTATAGTATATAATGATTTCATATTTTATGTTATGTTGTTTTGTCGTCCATCCAAAGAACTGCAAGAATCTTAAGAAGGTTATACCGATTTCAAAAGTTAATATTTCTTTAACTACAGTATCAATTGTAATTCCAAAGTATACGAATAAGATTGGTTTCTAATTTGAGATGATTAATTTGATCTATTTCCAGCTAAAAGATAGAGTACGGCCATTCTTACGGCTACACCATTTTCAACTTGGTCGAGAATGATAGCTTGTTCAGAATCAGCAACATCACTAGAAAGTTCTACTCCACGATTAATCGGACCAGGATGCATAATTACTATTTTCTTTTTTAAACTATCAAGCAACTTCTTATTCACACCATAGTACATGGCATATTCCCTAAGACTAGGTACATATTTGATATCCATTCGCTCCAATTGAATTCTGAGAACATTGGCTACATCGCACCATTCAAGTGCTTTCTTGATGCTATATTCTACCTCTACACCTAGGCTTGTAATATATTTTGGTATTAGAGTCGGAGGACCACATACTTTAACCTGTGCTCCTAGCTTGATCAAACAAAAGATATTACTCAGTGCTACTCTACTGTGCATAATATCACCGACTATAACAATTTTCTTCCCTTTCAGATCGCCTAATTGCTCTCTCATTGAAAATGCATCTAGCAAAGCTTGAGTTGGATGTTCATGAGTTCCATCACCCGCATTGATAATATTTGCATCTATATGCTTAGATAAATAATGGTGTGCTCCAGGCGCAGGATGTCTCATAACTACCATATCCACTTTCATGGCAAGGATATTATTTACTGTATCCAATAACGTTTCTCCTTTTGTTACTGAACTAGACGACGCAGAAAAATTTACTACATCAGCGCTCAATCTTTTTTCAGCTAACTCAAATGAAATCCGAGTTCTAGTACTATTTTCAAAGAATAGATTTGCTATCGTAACATCCCTTAGACTAGGTACTTTTTTGATAGGCCTATTGATTACGTCTTTGAAATTCTCAGCAGTTTGAAAAATCAAATTTATATCTTCTGCTGTGATATATTTGATACCTAGGAGGTGCTTTGTGCTAAGTGTGGAATTTGCCATTCGCTTCCTTTAATTATTTCGTTTTGCTGAAAAGAGAAGAATTCTATCTTGCCCGTCTAAGTTTTCCCATTCTACTTTTACATAGGCTTCATCTAAAGCATCCACTGTTATCCCAGTATAATCTGAACATATGGGTAAGTGTCTATTAAATCGCCGATCTACTAAAGTGAGAAGTTCTACTTGAGCAGGTCTTCCAAAATCTTGTAAAGCTGCCAATGAGGCTTGTATTGTTCTGCCTGTATATAGAACATCGTCTATCAATATCACTTTCTTTTTTTCAATTAGAAAATTGATCTCAGTGCTTGAAGCTTTTAATGGTTCTGTCCTCGTTCTGAAATCATCTCTATAAAAAGTAATATCTAACTTTCCGTATTCAATCTTTATTTTTGGAGATAAAACTTTAAGGCGTTCTATTACTCGATCTGCCAACAATACTCCTCTCTCCTGTACACCTATGATACAGGTTTCAGAAAAATCTTCATACTTCTCGATCAACTCATGGCAGAGCCTCTCAACGGTAAGTTTGAATCTTTCTTTCGCTAGTATTGTCTTTCCTCCTTTCATTATAGCGACAAATATATGATTTTGAACGGAGAGGAGCTTGTGCTGAAAGGAATTTTTTCTCGAACAATGTATCATTCATTAGACACAAAACAATCAACTAAAGTCAAATGAACAAAAACGGCACCCTTAAACCACTACAGGTAAATAACATCAGATAATAAAAACACCAAATGCAAAACCAAATAGTGCTTCTAGAAAACTTCTGCGGCATCTAAGGTATCCGATAATTTTCAAGACTTTAGTCTTTTTCTTTTAGCTTACAAAACACTCGAATAAAGTCGATTGAACATAAAATATGCTCCATTAAACTGTCCAGTTTCATATAGAAACTATATACATTAAACTAGATATATAATATCAGGCCACAAGAACACCAATAACAATACTAATATCTGCAAAATCAGAAAAGGTATTATTCCTCTATAAATCTGGCCTGTTGTGACTTCTGGCGGAGCCACTCCTTTTAGATAAAATAATGCAAAACCAAAGGGTGGAGACAAAAATGAAGTCTGTAAATTAAGTGCTAACAGTATACCTATCCAAACTAAGTCCATTTCCATGGCAATAAAGATAGGTGCAACTACTGGCACTATAATGAAAATGATCTCTATAAAGTCAATAAAAAAACCAGCGATAAACACAATCAACATCACCAATAATAAAAATGCTATTGGGCTAAGGTTCCCAGTAGTAATCAATTGAGTTAGGTAAGTATCACCTCCTAGTCCTTTGAATACCAGTGCAAAAGTAGTCGCCCCTAGCAAAATGAGAAAAACCATGCTGGTCAGATGAGTCGTACTTCTAGATACCTCTTTGATATCAGACATTGAAAACTTCCCATTCACCACAGCCAATATAACAGATCCTAATGCTCCAACAGCCGCCGCTTCTGTCGGCGAAGCTACACCTGCGAAAATAGATCCTAATACTGCCAAAATCAGTAGTAAAGGCATCAAAAAAGCTTTTAGAGCATTAAGATAAAAGGTTTTATCTTTTATTTCTTCAATGATTTCTGGAGCAGGTGCTAATTCTGGATTGAGTCTAGCAGCTATAAGAATATATGCTATATAAATCGCTACCAATAACAATCCTGGAACAAGCGCTGCAGAGAACATATCTCCAACAGACACATTGAGGACACTTCCAAGCAATATAAGTACAATCGATGGTGGTATTATCTGACCAAGTGTCCCTGCAGAGGCTATTACACCTGTTGCAAGCTTAGGATCATAATTTTGCTTGAGCATAGTAGGCAAACTAATCAAGCCCATCGTTATGACTGTCGCACCTACTATCCCTGTAGACGCAGCGAGCAGTGCTCCTACGATAACTACAGATACTGCTAGCCCTCCACGGATAGTACCAAACATCTTAGCCATAGTTTCTAGCAATGATTCGGCAAGTCCAGACTTCTCAAGCATTAAACCCATAAAAATGAAAAGCGGAACAGCTATCAGTACATAATTCTGCATTACGCCCATTATTCTTAATGGAAGTAGATCCAGAAAATCAGGTACAAATAAAAGTCCAAAAATACTAGCCACACCAGCAAGAATCAATGCCACAGGATACCCAAATAGAATTAGAATAAAAATGACCAGAAACATAATTATGCCGATTATTTCCATTCTTTACGGATTAGTTGATTTGAATATTTGATAATGAGAGATACTCCTTGCATAGCTAGCAAAATAAAACCGACCACGATCATTCCTTTCATGACATATCTTGCTGGAAGTCCGCCTGGTTGGTTACTCCCTTCTCTGATATACCAAGAGTTATTTGCAAATTTATATGATGTAGTAATCACCAAATAACACCAAGGAATTAGAAAAACTATAGTTCCTAATAGATTTATAATCGCCCTTGTTTTTTCCGAAAAATTCTGATAAAATACATCAACCCTGACATGTTTATCTTCTTGCAACGCATATGCACTCCCTAATAAAAAGACAGTTGCAAACATGTGCCACTCCAATTCTAATATCCAATTCTTTGAAAATGAAAAGAAATAACGGAACAATACATCTAAACAGATCAGTACAATAAGGGTGACATTAAGCCAAGACACTGCATTCCCTATTTTTTCTATGATGAGATTGATACGCTTCACTTCGCTAATATATTGTAAATATCTTCAGTGTATAAAATTCTAGTATAATTGATACTAAAAAATGGGATCAATATCAGTACTATCATTCAGAATGATCTTTTCGGGTAACATAGGCCTTACTGGCTTCGCTGGGAAGAATATGGTATCATTAGCTTGTAGTTTGAGTTCCACAGAGACTAAACTATCTACAAAAATCTCAGCAGCTTCGATTGCTTCACGCTTACATTTCCTTAGAATAGTATTTTTAAATTTCTCAAGCTTCTCTTTTAAATTTTGCTGAACTAAAGGTGGAATAGAGTTTACTTCTTGACTATCAGATTCTGTATTTTCTGATTGAGAAAATGAAAATAATATCGTCATACTCACAACACAAAAAACACTTAATACTATTTTATTTGTACGGCTCATATCCAACATTATCCCTCTCCATTTAAAATTGCTTCAATCTCACTCACATAGCTTTGGTAGAAAGAATCCTTGGCAGAATCAAATATTGATTTGTACTGTGCTTCACAGATTGAATCCGCTCTCTTTCTTACACCTGATACCCGTTTAGCATATAGACTATCTAACATTGCTTTCTCTTCACTATTCAATATAGTGCGTTCTGGCTTATCGCAACTATGAAATGCGACGATTGCTAAAATTATTGAAACTGATAATAGTATCTTATTCACCTCGATCGACTTTCTTTATGTTATTCTCCTCATGCTCCAACTTCTGAGGTTCAAGATTCATAGAATCTTCGTAATTTACCTTATTGTCTGACAAGCGTACCCCAGGAACCTTCTTTCTTAATTCAAAATTCTGACCTAGATAAACTTTCCTTACCATTTCATCTGCAGCCAACTCTTCTGCAGTTCCTGTTTTTAAAATATTGCCTTCAAACATTAGATAAGCTCTCTCCGTAATGCTCAATGTCTCCTGCACATTATGATCCGTAATCAAGATTCCAATATTTTTATCCTTCAATTTCTGAACTATGAATTGGATATCTTCTACCGCTATAGGATCAATACCGGCAAATGGCTCATCAAGTAAAATAAATTTGGGGCTAGAAGCTAAAGATCTTGCGATCTCCGTCCGTCTCCTCTCTCCACCAGAAAGTGAATCACCAAGATTTTTACGCACCTTATGTAGTCCAAATTCATCGATCAGGGATTCTAGTTTATCTTTTTGTTCCGCTTTAGATAAATCTGTCATCTCTAGAATAGCAGCAATATTATCTTCGACAGATAATTTTCTAAATACTGAAGGTTCTTGAGGTAAATACCCTAACCCTTTTTGCGCTCGACGATACATCGCCAATCCTGTGATATCTTCACCATCTAGATATACCTTTCCTGCATTTGGTTGTACGAAGCCCACCATCATATAGAATGTAGTTGTCTTACCAGCTCCATTTGGTCCAAGTAACCCCACAATCTCACCTTGATTCACTTCTATAGTTACCGATTGTACGACCTCTCGATTCCCGTATACTTTAACAAGATTTTCTCCTTTTAGCTTCATATCCTTATTTAGATCTCCAAAGATAAACAACTCACGCTATCCTTTACGGCCTCTTATACCCTTTTTATTATTTGGAACTTCATCTGTTTTTTTTCTTTTAGGCTTTTTTGAACCATCTTGTATACTTCTTTTAATAGGTTGACCGAGACTATCTACTTGAATAAAAGATGAATCTGCACCTTTTCCTAGCGTATCGACCACGATTCCAGCCCAAGAGACATTTGCTTCTAGATCCCAATTCTCTCTCAATTTTTCTAATTCATACTTCTTCAAAAGCTCAGGTTGTTTCCCTGCCCAGTAGTCTCCAGTTGTCCATTTCCCATCTCTGTTCTCATCCTTTATAAGATGAATATTATAAGTACTTGCCGGCAATCGTGTAAAACTAATTTGTTTTTT
This sequence comes from Halioglobus sp., assembly GCA_047628935.1. Lineage (GTDB taxonomy): Bacteria > Bacteroidota > Bacteroidia > Chitinophagales > Saprospiraceae > CAJXUU01. Next base: position 11,044 of record JBLHWH010000145.1, read on the forward strand.
CATCAGATCAGAAATAGTTGATGCTTTAATTTGCTTATCATCCTCCCTAAGAAGCACTATATATTGTTCCGCACTATCAAGCTCTGTGACCATTAGATTAATATTCCCATACTTGTCTAAAGACGTAGTTTTGAAATCAAACACAATTGTATCAGAAATTCTACCATAGATATCAGTAACTCCACCTGGCAATATTATCAATTGATATTCGTGTGCTTGTTTCCAAGTATTTTGTATGATCAATTTCCGCATGTCAATGCTTTGACCAAATGAATAATAAAACATAGTATCTATTTCAATCAGTACCAAAGTATCCATTACGAGCGTAGAATCTAATTGCGTATTGTCTTGGTCTATCACTTTCTCCTGTTCTGCAAGCAAAGTATCAATTACGAGTGTAGAATCTAATTGCGTATTGTCTTGAACAATCACTTTCCCTTGTTCTGCAAGCAAAGTATCTAAGGTGATAATCGAACTATCTTGATCTATACTTCCGATGCCAAGACTATCCAGTTGTCCACCCAATAATAAGCTATCTTTTTTTGTATCAGTTGTATCGACTAATATTGGCTTGGGTTTATCAGACAGTGTAATAAATGAAGTATCAATAATCGCAATTGGAGTAGAAAATGACAACATCAAACTGTCAAAAGGTGCTAGTTTTGATTTAGTCAAGTTATTATCTTGGATATATATTTTTCTTTCATAGAAAATAGTATCAAAAGGCTTGATGGTAAAGTCTAAAGTATCAAGACCATATACAATTCCAGCAGAATCAATGGGTTCTTCAAACCAAAATTTAATTGTATCACCTATCGTTTCTACATATGGATCAAAAGAATCTGGATATAAATATTCATAGTCAACTAACTCAGCCTTCTTATTAAAAACCGTGGTAATTAATCCTGGTGTTTTACTATTAGAATTGATGATACGTGTTGATTGTTCAGGCGTAAAAAGTCTCAATTCAGGTGAGAAACTAGAACTATCATTCAGTATAAAAGTAGAATCTATAAATGCTAATCTTTCCAATTCGTCATCCAATAAATAATTCAAATTCAAATCTTCGATAACGATAAGTTTAAAAGTGTCATTCTTAAGATTTTCGAATTTGAAACCTCCATCGTCATCCGCTCTTGAGTAATAAAATGGCTTCTCCGAAACAACGACTGAATCGCCCAAAACATCATATAACATGATAAGCACCTCTTTTACAGGATCACCTCCATAAGCATCGACTATCGTTCCTCCAAAAGTAAGACTATCTAATTTATCTCCTGTAGCAAATAAAAAACGGAACCCATCTACTGCATTAGCTTCCGTAAAATCTACAATACTTTGTCCAAAATTTAAAGTATAAGTTGCATCTGGTCTAAGTGGTTCTTCTTCGGGAAACTCAACTGTAACTTTTTTACCTCTTTGAGTAATTTTAGGTTTAATAAAAAAAGGTGGAGATATCAGTATTTCCTTCGCTTGATTTTTTAATTCTATCCATTCATCAAATACCAGCTCGATTTTCTGGGGTATAAAATTCGTGCTGAAATTTGGAGAAGATTCTTCAACAACCAAAGAAGGTGGCGTAGTATCTTTTGGCCCACCACTAGGTCTACCAGTACTTGCACAGCTCCAAAGTAGCATCGAAAGGATAATGAAACACAATATATTTCTCAATGAAGAATAATTCATATGGGCAAAAATAGTCAGATTGATCAAACTATTGACTTTATCAGTCCAATAACGAAACTAGATATTAATAACCTAAGGATTAATCAGGTTTTAACGTTATCTTATATAGAACAAAAGGAATAAATTTATTTTGGAAGTCTCATAACATGGATCAATCGTCTCACACTATATTCTCCACTTCCATTTGCCAAAAGTAAAAGTAGCCCCCCTATTAAAGCAAGATTCCTCATAAAGAACAACATTTGCTCTCTTTGAATATCAGGCGGATCATTCCAAAATGAGTAAACGATAAAGATAAATGGAATCCATACAATCAATAGAAGAAGTGCTCCTACCCTAGCAAAATAGCCTATCACAACTAAAAATGCTCCTATACCCATCATCAATAATACTACAATAAGCAAGGTGTCTTGCATCCAAGTAATACCAAAATTGGTCATATATTCCTTAGCAGTACCGTAGAAAAAGATAGTATCTAATACTTCAAAAAAGAAGATGGTACTTAGAAATATCCTACCTAGTAAATCAGCTATTCCTTTCATATATTATTTGTCTGTCAGTAATGTATAACAAATGAAGTGCCACGAATTAGAATTTACAATACAAATCCTATATGTATTTAGTTCAAATCAGGTATTCATTATCCAAATGAAACGATAAATGATTACTTTCGGATCTAAATTAAATGATATGAAACGAATATTCACAACATGTAGGAGTTATATGCCTCGCTTTTTCGATAAATGCCCAGATGAAATATATCCACTGTGGTACATTGTATAGACGCAGAAAACAAAGATGCACTTAAAGAAAGAACAATAATCATAGCCGGAAATAAGATCCAAGAAATCAGAAAAGGATATGCCTCAGCGCTTAGAGATGCTGAAATAATAGATCTAAAAGATATGACGGTGATGCCGGGCCTCATGGATATGCACATGCACATCGAAAACGAATCTAGACCGAAACCCTACGAAGAAAACTTCAGACTCGAGGATGCCGACATTGCACTAGAGGCTACCGTATATTGCAAAAGAACACTAAATGCTGGCTTCGCAACGGTCAGAGATCTTGGAGGTTCTGGTGTGAATGTCTCTCTCAGAAAAGCTATAAGTAAAGGATTTTATAAAAGGGGCTAAAATATATACTGCCGAAAAAGCACTTGCCACAACAGGCGGACACGCAGATCCTACTAATGGTGTAAAATCAGAACTAAAAGGGAATCCTGGACCAAAGGATGGCGTAATAAATAGTGTAGAAGATGATTATAAAGCAGTCCATCAGGGATATAAAAATGGTGCAGATTGTATAAAAATTACAGCGACTGGTGGTGTATTAAGTGTAGCAAAAGATGGAAGTGGCTCACAATTCGCACTGGAAGAAGTGCAAGCTGTAGTTAAAGCAGCTAAGGATTATGGGATGACTACAGCTACTCACGCACACGGTGTAGAAGGAGTGCAAAGAGTTATAATCGGAGGTATCACAAGTACTGAACATGAAACATTGATGGACAAACAAACAAACAAACAAACAAACAAACAAACAAACAAACAAACAAACAATGGAACTCAAAAAAAGCATGGTACTTATCTTGTGCCTACGATATCAGCAGGTAAATTCGTAGCTAAAAAAGCAAAGATCACAGGTTACTTCACAGCCATCATTGTACCCAAGGCACTTAATATAGGTGCGCAGATACAAGTGACTTTTGGTGAGGCGTATAAGGCCGGTGTTAAAATTGCTTTCGGAACAGATACAGGTGTTTCCGCTCATGGTGATAATGCTAAAGAGGTCATCTACATGGTAGAGGCAGGAATGCCAGAATTGTGCTTCATTATCAGAAACCGCTAACTAATGATAAAATTCTTTAGAAAAATTCGTCAAAACTTGCTTATGGAAAACAAAACCGGAAAGTATTTTAAGTATGCAATAGGAGAAATTATTCTTGTTGTTATTGGAATTTTGATTGCTTTATCAATAAATAACTGGAACGAACTGAAAAAACAACGGAATGAAGCACAGACTTTTATTAAAAGATTATCTGAAGAGGTAGGCCAAAATATTGAGGTCACTAATCGAGAAATTTTGCTTGAACAAGATCAAGTGGAAAAGACCAAATCTCTTTTAGAAATGTTTTCATTGCCTCAAGACAAAATCAATTCAAGAGCAATTGATAGTTTAATATTTGCAATTATGTCATCAAATTCGATTGATATAAAAACGGGGACACTTGAAGAAGGTCTAAATATAGGACAAGTTTCATTACTTTCAAATAGTGACTTAAAACAAAAACTCTATAATCTTCCTGCAGTTTTTGAAGAAATAAAACGTTTAGAGACTTTAGAATCTGAAGATATAAACGACAATATGGTTCCATATTTGTATGACAACATGAATTTTAAGAATATGGATAACGCGTTTTCTGAATTTAGTAAGACTCTCGGACCTTCAAAATTTAAAACTATTGAAAATACAAGATTACTAAATTCCTTGAAATTTGAAAATTTAGTAGATAATAGATATTATAATACGAATCGATCATTAGAAAATTATAAAGATTTGTTAACTAATTTAAAGTCTATCGAAAAACTTTTAGATGAACCTTTTAACGATTAAATTTTATAGACTTGAAAGACCTAATTCAATATCAGTTGTAAACAAATCGAAATAAATAACGAAAGCACAATCGAGTAGACGGCCTCGGCTAGAGTTACTAGCCGAGGTGCGCCGATCATACCACCGTACGTACGGGTCTCACGGCGGTTCGAAGAACCATAATAAAGAGTGCTCTTTACACCACTCAAAAGTAGTCTATAGTTTAAGGTATGGCTATACTAGTGTATTCCATATCGAATTTTGAGACGGATCTTCGTTCAGTCCTTCCCAAGTTGTGAGACCATCGAGTGAGTGGCTTGTAAAGCAAACACGAACCTAGTGTAGAGAATTATTAATTCTCGGGCTGGGCTAAGCAATCCTCACTCATTTTCTTCTACAGGCCCGCTAGCGGTTCTCTTCATCGGATGTCCACTGGACATCCACCTTCCAGGTTCATTGCGTTCATCCAGGTAAGGACATTATTCTTCCCGTCGATATCTACTTGATCTACCAATAGAGCCTTTGGGTATTCTTAGGGGTTGTATTTGCTTTGCAAAGCACTTACCCAGTGTAAAGAATTGAAAATTCTTGGGCTGGGCTTCACAAAGATGTGCTTGCTTATCCGACTCTATCAGCCTCTTTATCAACTCTTCATAAAAGGTATCTCATACCTTTTATAAATTCAACTATTCGTTAGAACCGACTTTTGTAGTCCTACTTCTTTCAGACTATGGGTCACCCCAATCGCCCTTGCAGCTTACTCAAATCGAAATCTTTATTTCGATCACTAATAAATCCCATCCAAACTACAGACAGCACTTCGAGGCGTCAAACTCGCGAGCAAGGGACTTGCACCCTCTAGAATATATAGCTATCTTGCAGGATAGATGCCCATGATGGGCACACACACTGTATATAATTTATTGCTTGCTTCTAGCCTACTTACGAAAATCCTCGCGGATTTACTATTCGGTTTGTATTTACTAAATTAGGTGCTTAAATACGCAACAAATCATATACAACAACGATAGAGGCGATCCAAGCGGCAACAATAAACGCAGCTGACTTACTGAATATCAAAGAGACACTAGGTTCGATTTCCGCTAGTAAATATGCGGATATTGTAGCTGTCAAAGGTGATCCATTGAAAGATATTTCTATTTTACAAAATATCAACTTTGTTATGAAGAATGGAGAGGTTGAAAAGATGATTGATTGAAACTATGATGGAATGATTAAATGATAAAATGCTTGAATGTTCGAATGATTTAATAAATAATATTTAAAATATGTCTGGAATAACTAAATGGAGTCTTAACGCAGTGTTCTTTTTATGCTGTTTTTCTAATTGTAAGCAAATAGATTCGACCATCAAAACTGCGCAAACTGAAGTAATCGACACAGGTGCTAAAGAGCCTAAAGCTGTAGCCATTGCCAACAAAGTAATGGATGCTATGGGAGGACAACAGAAATGGGATGATCTCAAATATGTTTCTTGGACATTCTTTGGTGCCAGACACTTACTCTGGGATAAGCAAAATAGTCGCGTAAGAATCAAGAATACAACTGATTCAACTCTATATATAGTTAATCTTGATACTGGAAAAGGAAAGAAAGTAGCGCATGGAAAAATAACATTGAGTAGCAATGACCAACTTGCCACTGATAAAGCAAAAAGCATTTGGATCAATGATATGTATTGGCTCTTCATGCCATTCAAATTGAAGGATCCAGGTGTAAACTTAAAGTATTTGAGACAGGACACCACTAAGTTAGGTGTAATGTCAGATGTATTAGAACTGACTTTCAATGAGGTTGGAGTAACTCCAGATAATAAATATGAAGTTTATGTAGATCAATCGGATAATCTTGTAAAACAATGGAGTTTCTTCAACAAATGGGATAAAAAAGAACCATCAGCTATCTGGCCATGGGATAATTACAACTCATATAATGGACTCATGTTATCCGCAGAAAGATCAGATAAAAAAGGACCTTCAAATGTAAAGTTGTATG
>JBLHWH010000146.1:0-17009 GCA_047628935.1 Halioglobus sp.
AAATCTAGGATTATTATTTATATTTGCTATCAGGATAGATGACAACCTATTTCAGTAAGTTTTTTATCGCTGTAAACCTATACTAGTAATTTTAATTAATCTGTCAACTATTTTCAGTACGATGCACCCGTCTCCCATCTCCCATCTCCCATCTCCCATCTCCCATCTCCCATCTCCCATCTCCCATCTCCCATCTCCCATCTCCCATCTCCCATCTCCCATCTCCCATCTCCCATCTCCCGTCTCCCATCTCCCGTCTCCCATCTCCCATCTCCCGTCTCCCATCTCCCATCTCCCATCTCCCATCTCCCATCTCCCATCTCCCATCTCCCATCTCCCGTCTCCCGTCTCCCGTCTCCCGTCTCCTAAATCTTGACTTTTGTGATTGTAATAATAAATATTGACCTGACAGGATTATTGATTCGATTGGGTCTTTTTTTTTGTAAACAAAAGAACACACTTGCGCTTTAAATCATGAGAAAGTGACTAGTACTGATATCTATGAACAGTTGATCATTTTTATTGAATAGTTTGCCCAAAAGCATCAAAACACCACTGATATCGAATATTCCCAAGTCTTAGCTACAATTTGATATCTCCATTCCATATATTCGACCTAGATTTTGAATTATACGGACGACATTTAAATTTATTCCATATTTCATAAAATGAATTTAATATGTATTGGAATTACACCTAGCCCAAAAGTAATATACAAATGAGGCTTGGCATTACAACTTACTATGAAGATTACAGAACATTTTGAGAAAGCAAAAGGGGACACCCTTGTTTCATTTGAAATATTGCCCCCGTTGAAAGGTGGAAGTATGAAAGCTATATTTGACAGTCTTGATCCACTGATGGAATTCAAACCTCCATTTATTGACGTGACCTACCATAGAGAAGAGTATATCTATAACATGCGACCGAGTGGATATTATGAAAAGACATCCATTAGAAAAAGACCTGGTACGGTAGGAATCTGTGCATCAATCATGCATAGATATGGTGTGGATGCAATTCCCCATTTAATCTGTGGTGGATTTTCTGTAGAAGAGACTGAAAATGCTTTGATAGATTTAGCATTTCTAGGGATTGATAATGTGCTAGCTCTTAGAGGAGATGCAAGACAATTCGAAGATAAATTTGTTCCAGAAGTCAATGGTCATAAATATGCAAGTGATCTTATCAAACAGATTGCATGTATGAATAAGGGCGTATATCTAGATGCAAATATCGAAAACGGAGCTAATACTGACTTCTGCATCGGCTTAGCTGGATATCCTGAAAAACACTTTGAAGCCCCAAATCTTGCACAAGATATTGAATATACAAAGCAAAAAATAGAAGCAGGAGGTGACTATATAGTTACTCAAATGTTTTTCAATAATCAGAACTTTTTTGATTACACAAAAGCGTGTAAAGCTGCGGGAATAGATGTTCCAATTGTCCCGGGACTGAAGCCCCTAACAAAGAAATATCAACTAAATTCTATCCCAAGAAAATTCTTCGTCAACATGCCAGAAGAACTGGTAAAGGAGGTAGAAAAAGCAAAAGGAGATCAGATCAAAGAAGTAGGTATAGAGTGGTGCATCCACCAGTCCCAAGAACTTAAAAAAGCAGGTGTGCCATGTCTTCATTATTATACTATGGGAGATGCGGAGACTACGAAGCGAATAGTTTCAGCATTGTGATAGGATGGATAATTTCTAGAAACAAGATGTCGGAGGTTTTGAAAACCTCCGACATCTCTATTTAAATTAAATATATTTTCAGACAATTAATTTCCATAAACGACCAACTATTGATTATATGATACTAAAAAAAGCGGCAAAATACCTCTCCATATTTTTTGGATGTATCATTGTGTTTTTGATCGCCGCTGTATACTTTGTCAATAAAGAAAGTAAGTATGTTGGCGAGCATAAAAAGACTAACGGCAATACCGCTTCTATTATTTTGATAGATGGTCTGGATCAAACACGCTTTCAAAATGCCTTACAGAAAGGCAAACTACCTCGTCTACAAAATCTAATAAATACAGGCACCTACATCAAAAATGGAATTGGTTCATTTCCTAGCATGACGGGTTATGCTTTCTATCCATTTATTACGGGGCATGATGCGGTAGAAAGTGGGATCATAGGATTAAGATGGTTTGACCGTTCACTCGATGTGGGAAACCTACGTAATTATGTAGGTCGGACCAATGTTTGGATGAATCAAGATATCACCGATACAATCAAAACCTTCTACCAACTAAGTGGAGATCAATACACAGCAAGTATCAATTCTTTCATGAATAAGGGAGTCGCAGATGCTCGCATCACCGGCTGGACACATACAACTGCCAAATTTGAAGGTAGGTCTGTCATAGGTCCCTTGAGATCAATTCCATTTGCTGGCAAAGAACTTGCGAAAAACCACTATCAACATGAATCGGAAGTGATGCGAATGGCGGCCGGACAGCTGGAGCAAAACCCAAAAGTGCAATGGATCGCACTCCCTTCTCCTGATGCGACTTTTCATGTGGATGGCATGACAGATTACTATGACAATCTTCTCCAATATATAGATAGTTTGATTGGAGACTTCCAAGTAACCATTGATGAATTAGGTCAAAGTGACACTCGAATGCTAGCCATTGTAACGGATCATGGAATAGCAAGTGTAGAGAATAATATTGACTTCCTTAAAGAAGCAAAAGAAAGAATGGGCCTCGATCTTATTAGAGGGAACGCTGTAAATTACAGAAGCATGCAACTCAAGGAACCACTTTCTGAATTCGTAGAGAAAGATGGATATTTTGTAATCAATGGGAACTTGAGTGCAATGTTGTATTTGAGAGACCCATCACAGTCTGGAACTGAAAGTTGGAGAACAAACCTTACATCTCAACAATTAATAGATTTCTCAAAAAATGGTACGTCTGTTGATATAACAGATGGCATCGCAAATATGGAAGGTTTAGAATTTGTCATTTTCCGTAAGGATAAAAACACAATCATTGTAAAAAACAAAGAAGGTGAAGCCTCTATAGAAACCCAAGGTGATAGATATAAATATACTTCTCAAAGCAGTAATCCATTTGAATATGAAATAGAACTTATAGATACCTTTCTAACTGCTAACCAATGGTTAGAAAAAACGATCAATACAGATTATCCGGATGCCGTTTATCGTCTATATTCTGTGATGGACATGCCTAATGTGGGTGATTTTGTCCTAACGAGCAAAGAAGGATACGATTTTGCCAAAGATTATGAAATCATAGTAGGTAATTACAAAGGTGGACATGGCGGAATCAAAGCAAATCAACTTAGAGTGCCATATATCCTATCTGTTCCTAATCAAGACTCAAGGAAAATAGACCACCTCAGGTCTGAAGATGTGGGCAAGATGATAGGTGACTGGCTAGGTTTCTCAGAGAATTACTAACAATTAGGATTTATTATCCCCAATTAGCACTATTGTCTATTTGAATCAATCAATATTTATACTTTTGCACGATCAATATTTTGATCACAAAACAATCTGAGTAAAACCCACTTCGTATCAAAGTGAGAAGCTTGGATTGAGAGTCTTTTTCGGGAGACTTACAAACAAACACACTATGCCTGACATTAAATTATTCAGTGGATCTAACTCCAAATATCTCGCTGAAAAAATTGCAGACCATTATGGATATCCTTTGGGAGATATCGAACTTAAAAAATTTGCAGACGGTGAGATGCAAATAGTAATCAATGAATCAGTGAGAGGGTCGTATGTCTTTTTTATCTGTTCTACGTTTGCTCCAGCTGAAAATTTACTCGAACTTCTTCTCATGATTGATACTGCCAAGAGAGCATCCGCAGGATATATCACTTGTGTAATGCCTTACTTCGGCTATGCTAGACAAGACAGAAAAGACAAGCCTAGAGTACCTATCTCCGCTAGACTAATGGCTAACGTTCTCGAAGCTGCAGGTGCAGACAGAGTGATGACCATGGATCTACATGCGGATCAGATCCAAGGGTTTTTCGATATACCAGTGGATCACTTGAAGAGTGAGGCGATATTTATGCCTTACCTATCAAGCCAAGATTTGAGCAATGTGACATTCGCCTCTCCTGATGTTGGTGGTGTAAAAAGAGCAAGATCATATGCTCAGTACTTCGAGAGAGATTTAGTCATCTGTGATAAAGAAAGAAGAAAAGCCAACGAAGTAAAAACGATCACAGTAATCGGTGAAGTAAAAGGTGCAGACGTAATTATGGTAGATGATATCTGTGATACTGCTGGCACACTTTGTAAAGCTGCCGATGCGCTCATGGCAAAAGGAGCGAAAAGTGTAAGAGCGATGTGTACACATCCTGTCCTATCAGGAAATGCATACGAAAATATTGCAAATAGTAGTTTGACAGAACTTATTGTAACTGATAGTATTCCGTTGAAAAACAAGAGCAAAAAAATCAAAGTATTGCCTTGTGCGAAGTTATTTGCTAGAGCAATCAGAAATACACACGAGTATAAATCTATCGCTGCATTGTTTGTGGAGAAGTAAGAGAAATAATTTTGAATTAAGAATTAAGAATATAAAACTTTCTATTGAGGATCATCCACAATAGGAGGTTTTTTGTTTTCTTTTGATACCCTGTGTGGTTTTTGATGACTGCAATTACATGTAGTAGGATTAACTCATTCCCAGTCTTTCTCTAGACAAGAGAAAGGTAGCCGATGGCGGCTCGGTCACATGCACGGATGGTGTAATTTGGTTTATAAATTACTAATTTAGAAGCTTTTAGTTAAAGATGCAAGTATGCTTGTGTTTTCTTTTCTAAAAGGCATTTTCTGCGGACGTAAGTGGCGTTGCTGATGGTAGCCGAGCACCTAGTATGCCGTCATACTGGACGGATAATTGTTTCATATGGCAATAGATATTATCATATGCACTTCCAGCAATCCATAGGTCTGAATTACCAAGAGGGAGCGTTCTGTCTTGTAGTATCCCACTGGTAACAGGCGCCATATATAGAGGACTAAGAGCATACTCAATTTGTGCCTCAATGTTATCTATGGCTTCATATGAAGAAGTGAAATCTTGAGCAGTAGTAGAATAAGTAAAGGCAATAAACGCCCATAAACAATAAATTGATTGTTTCATAATAATTGGATTTATGGCAATATCTGTTGATATTACTTTGGTTTAAAATTGTATAATTCTTTTGTGATATGTGATGTAGAAATTACATATCGTAAAATGGAACAGTTAAAATCTTAACAACCTAATCGTAATCACTCAGTTGCCTAAAATTGTATGTCAAATCGCCCATCTGTGATATATATATAGTATCAGTACACTCTTCTGAAGTATTTGCTACTCGAAGCTGAAAAGTCTTTCGTAGCAAATCAAAATCTGAAGCAAGTAGCTCAAGCACTGCCCCCAGCACAAAACACTTCCTCATTCCGCGTTGTAATATCATTCTTTTTAAAGTTTAGCGAATATGATATCTCGCTAATAAGTCATCCAAGAACTTGATAACTAATACCATTTACGGTTTGGAATGTCGGAATATAATTTAGAATTTTTCAAAGCAAGTCAAGGCAAAAAACGCAATGATAGCCAAATGGCTTGCACAGCAAACATGACAGCTAGTGTAACAAATCAGAGATTTGTGGGCTAGCAATAAGTGAATACAACGTAATCACTCACCAATAAATAAATATACTACTCCAAAAGCATAGCTCTCAGTGTAACAATTGAAATATCAATTGTTACACTGAGTAATAATCGCGAGTATTTTTTTTAACGAAGGATAGCAAAGAAAAAACTAAATAATAAGCGACGATAATGAAGTTGGTTAAAAAAAAGATCGAGTGATTATGGAACAAGAATGCCCATTATGATGCTCTAGAAAACCAAAAGACCATTCCAAATATCATGAAAAACACGCCCCCATACTATTGGTCAGGCTTCGTCCTAGAAGGCAATCCTAATATCTACTTTGAAAAATCAGAAAAAGAAAACCAAAAGACAAAAGACTGAAGTGAAATAAGAAATCACACCTACACAAAATCATCCTCATCATATTTACTTGCTCTATCATTCAGACCAAACTCTGCATCATCATTACTATAATGATCTAGGTCTCTAAGTTGAAGGCCCTGCTTCCTATCCTTTCTTGAAGAAAGAACTGAATAGAAAACCATACCAATTGCAAGTAATAAAAGCAACATAATCTTAAACCAAGAAACATCGTTATCGGAAACAATCAAGAAACTTACGATGGCTGCAATCAATCCCATTCCAAATAACTTCATTTTATTACTACTCTTCAAAATAAATTTGTTGTTGATGCTCATAATCTAGCTTTTACTGTATTGCTCAAATATAGCCCTTTTGAAGTCACCTTTTTGAAAATTTACCAACATCTAATTTACGCCTCCAAATCATAAACCACAGCTAAAAGACCCACTCAACTTGCAGTTAATACCTTTCACCTATTTGCTAAAAAATCGTCATTACTTTTTATTCTTTTCCCGTAGCTTATTGCACATATACAATTGATATTTACTTATTTAGCCTAATGTGTCAAAATTGGATCTAACCAAGTATTAAATTAATTACTCAATTAGGATCACTTAAATAACCAAAATAGATACTCCTTTACGATAGCATTAATCAACTAACAGATCGACCTAAACTAACTGAAGGTTTTTACTCAAAAATACCCACTTTTGAAAACAACTTCCAGGATCAACATCCAAACAAAGGATGGATGGTTGTTTATAGCACCTTCTGAAACATCATACATCAAATCAGATGATATGTATTCATCCCTCAAATCAATAGAATAGGTACTTCCATCTAATCAATTTATTAGATGCCATCGCAGCTATATTAATTAATATCAATAAAATAAGGCGAATAATAAAAAATCACAATTGCACTCTTGTCATGGATAATGGCGATGAAGTGCCAGTTACAAGAAGTAAAAAGGCAACAATATTAAAACATCTTACTTAATCTAAAACATAAATTATGAAGAAGATCTTAATTCTCACCATCCTTTTCACATCCATGGCATTTATTGTTCATGCTCAAGAACTTACTCGCCATTTGATTTCCAATGGTGGGTCTACCTATAAGCAAGATGTAAGTTTGGAATGTTCATTAGGGGAAATTATTCTCCAATCCTATGACCAAAACAATAGTAGTTCAATAGGATTCCATCAGAGCACGCTTATTGTAACATCTGTCGACGAACCATTGATCGACAGTCACAACATTCAGTTAAAGCCTAATCCAACATCTGGAGATCTATTCATTAGATCAACAATAAAAAATCAAGAAATCGTGATGTTGAAGATCTACAGTATGAATGGGCAATATGTAATGCAAACAACTAATCGTAACGACTCAGGTACCCTTGAAAAATTATAATTTTGTCACTATTTTTGCTTCTTTGCGCAAAAATACCGCCAAAACACACCTAAATTCAACTATTATCGACGGATGGCATCCATCGATAATATGATGTGACCTATTCTAGGGTCATATGCTGAGTAGATACACCCCTTGATAGATAGGTCTAAAAAACAGAAAACTTTAGCCTCTTTACTTGGAGAAACTCCTTCTCTTTCATGTTGGACTAATTTCTTATGTGGTCTACAAAATATAATTTCCATTGACTCTTTAATTTCACATGTTGATCTATTAATCTTTCCAAAAAAAAGTGTACTTTTGCAGTCCTTTTGAGAAAAAGAGTATCAAAAGCATCATAACACATCATTTTTTTAACAAATTGATTGGTTGTATATCGGTGTAAAAACGAGATGGCAAATCAAAGGAAAAATTAAACACATGGAAATTGTAAAATTAGAAGGTCAGATAAGGACTGAATTTGGTAAGAAACACACTAAGCTAGTTAGAAAGCAAGGATTAGTACCTGCAATCATTTATGGAGGTGGAACTACTGCTGCAATCAGCGTAACTCCTAAATCTGTAAAAGCTTTAGTATATACACCAGATTTTAAACTTGCAGAAATTACTGCAGGTGGAGAAACTTACACATGTATCTTAAAAGACATCGTATTCCACCCATTATCTGATGAAATCGTACACATTGATTTCCTTAGAACTATTGAAGGAGCTCCTATTAAAGTTGAAATTCCAGTAGGATACACAGGAAAATCTCCAGGAGTAAAAGAGGGTGGTAAGTTGATCGTCCAAATGAGAAAAGTAAAAGTAAAAACTACTCCGGACAAATTAACGGATAAGTTATATGTAGACATAAGCGAGCTAGAACTAGGTAACTCTGTGAGAGTAAAAGATATCATTGTACCAGAAGGCATGGAATTAATGACAACGGGTGCTACACCTGTTGCAATAGTTGAAGTTCCAAGAGCACTTAAGAGTGCTGCAGCTGAAGCAGACGGTATAGTAAGTGCCGTAGCAGCCCAGGAAGCAGAATGATAATTTTTTGCTTTTAAAAATTAATATATGAGGCTAACAACACAACGTTGTTAGCCTTTTTTCATTTTTAGAAGTTCCATATCCCTTGATGATACAGCTCATATTCACATTTTTTATAATTCGTTGATAGTCCTATCGTTATTTTAATGATATTTGTATTATTGAATATTCTGGATTCAGTATTCATTAAAAATGAATCCAAACCGAAGGAGATAACAATGTTTTTCAAAGATATACCGGGCAAGTCCGCAGAAAAAAAATACTTAATAACTACAGTTCAAGAGGACAGACTTGCACATGCGCAGCTATTTCTAGGAAGGGCTGGCACAGGTCAGCTGGCATTTGCACTAGCATTCACAAGCTATTTACTTTGTACTAACCGATCAGAAGATGATAGCTGTGGAACTTGCTCTGCCTGTTTAAAAACACATAAACACATCCATCCTGATGTACACTTCTCCTATCCTGTTGTAAAACTGGACGGTAAACTGAGAAAAGATGTAACGTCAAATGATTTCTTGCCTCAGTGGAGAAAATCAATTTCGTCAAACCCATATCTTGATATGAACACATGGCTAGATAGTCTAAGTGTAGATAATGGACAAGCAAACATCAATGTAAAGGAGTGTGTAGAGATCGTAAAAAAACTAAGCCTAAAGACATTCGAAGCGGAGTATAAGGTCTTAATTATGTGGATGCCCGAATATCTTAGAAATGAAGGTAACAGACTCCTAAAACTAATAGAAGAACCACCAGACAATACGATTATTCTTCTTGTTGCTGAAAAGCAAGAAGAAATATTGAATACTATATTATCGAGAGTTCAATTGCTCAAAATAGCTCCTTTTACCGATGCTGAGATCTCAAATCACCTTGCAGAAAAACTAAACCTCGCCTCTAGTGAGATTGGTCAAATAACGGGCTTATCTTCAGGAGATCTAAATGCAGCTATTCATCTTGCAAATCAAGATAATGTCAACTATTCTGATGCCCTATTTCAGTGGTTAAGAATAGCATATAAGATGGAACCTGTAGAGTTAGGTCAGTGGGTAACTGAAGTTTCAAGGTGGGGCCGGGAAAATCAAAAACACTTTTTAGAATACGGAATGCACTTTTTCAGGGAATATCTCTTTTCTTTGATCACTGGTAAAGATAATATCAGGTTGAGTCCAGAAGAAAAAGAGACCGCTTCTAAAATGACCAAGTTGCTTGATGTATCTAAAACCGAAAATATAATATCCGTTCTGAATGACTGTATCGGAGCAGTAGAACGAAATGCAAACCCGAAAATATTATTCCTAGCTGATAGCATGACTATAGGCAGAATAATGAGGAACGCCAACATAGATAAAAATATCTATTTGGTATAGGTCATTTCTATTATTCGATAAGAAGATAGAAATAACAACAAATACTAGATTCACAAAAGTGATCTAGCATACATAACCAGATGAAGGAAGTCTTCATAAGAAAGAATCATAAACCAATATGGAAATGAATCATTCTTGACCTCCCGAATCGTCTAAATATATATACAAATGGGATGTAGTAGCTGTGGAAGCGGAAGTGAAGGAAGTCCAACAGGATGCGGTGACAAAGGCAATTGTTCGACAGGAGGATGTAATAAAAGAAATACCTACGACTGGATATCAGTAATGGACATACACGATCCAACAGAATTCAAAGTAGTAGAAATAAGTTTTAAAAAAGGATCTAGAAAGGATTTTTTTCATAATGATACTTATACTAATTCAGTAACTGGAGATTCAGTGATGGTCGAAACTGATGGAGGTATGGACTGTGGTCAAATTACTTTATCAGGTGAACTTGTAAGAGCTCAAATGAAAAAGAAAAAGGTCAAAATTGAACGTGTCATACATAAAGTAATCCGAAGAGCAAATTATAGAGATCTTGAAAAACTAGGAGAAGCTAGAGACTTAGAAAAGCCAACGCTAGTTAGAGCACGGGTAATTGCTAGAACGCTTGGTCTTGATATGAAAATAGGCGACATCGAGTATCAATCTGACAAAAGAAAAGCTACATTTTACTACACCGCAGAAGGTAGGGTCGACTTCAGGGAATTAGTAAGAAGTTACGCCAAAGAATTCAAGGTAAAAGTAGAAATGCGCCAAATTGGTGCGCGACAAGAATCCGCAAGAATAGGAGGAATAGGATCTTGCGGTAGAGAATTATGTTGTAGCACATGGTTATCTGATTTCCAGTCGGTGAATACTACAGCAGCCCGATATCAAAACATTGCTATTAATCAGACTAAATTATCTGGACAATGTGGTCGTCTAAAGTGTTGCCTTAATTATGAGCTCGACACATATATGGACGCACTCAAACATTTCCCAAAAGGAGTTGATTATGTAAAAACTAAAAAAGGGAAAGCTGCGTTAATTAAAACAGACATATTCAAAGGATTGATGTTTTATGCTTATGTGGGGGAAAAAACTAGAGGACCAATCGTAGCACTTGATAAAGAGCGTGTAAAGGAAATCCAAAAAATGAATAAAGACGGCGAACTACCAGATGAGCTCGTAGATCGTATCGCTCAAATGGCTTTCGAAAGTACTCAAGAAAAAGAGATTGAATATGAGGATGTAACTGGTGAGATAGAATTGCCCTCTCTTGAGAAAAAGCGTAGAAATAACAAAAAGAAAAAACCAAGCAATAGGTCTGGAAATAAAGCTAGAGGGCAAGGCGGAGATCTACAAAAAGGAGATCAGAAGTCTAAAGGTGGAGGTTCTTCGGATACCAAGCCGAATCAAGGAAGAAAACCGAACCCAAGAAACAAACAAAATAGAAACAACAAACCGACGCAGAACGCAGATGGCAAGCCTGAAACACCGAATACAGAAGGCATTCAAAACCCTGAAAATAAGTCAGTGAATAAAAGAAGACCTAACAAAAGGAGAAACAATAAAAACAAGCCAAACAGTGGACCAAAACCGAATGAAGGTGGCGAGAATAAATCTGATGCTTAGGTTTCAATGAATGAATGATTCAATGGTTCAATGAGAGAATACTTAATTGAGAAATTGAATTAATGAGCGAGTCTCTCAATAATTGAATGCTTTGATACTTACATTTGGTATTAAATTGATATTAATCTCGAATAGTCGAATGTCTAAAATTCGAATAGTCGAATGTCTAAAATATAAAGTAAAGTAAGAATAATGGAATACGACGTAGTAGTAATCGGATCAGGCCCTGGAGGATATGTAGCGGCCATAAGATGTGCACAACTAGGCATGAAGACAGCTATCATTGAAAAATACAATACACTAGGGGGAACGTGCTTAAATGTAGGCTGTATTCCATCAAAGGCGCTGTTAGACTCTTCGGAGCATTATCACAATGCTGAAACAAGATTCTCAGAGCACGGAATCGGAGTAGGATCACTGAAGCTAGATATGAAGCAGATGATTGCTCGTAAAAACAGTGTTGTCTCTCAGACAAATGGCGGTGTAGACTTCTTGATGAAGAAAAACAAAATCGACGTCCATACAGGATATGGTTCGTTTGTAGACAAAAACACGATTGCAGTGAAAACTGCTGATGGCGAAGTCACTGAACTCAAGACAAAAAAGACAATTATAGCTACTGGATCTAAACCAGTAACTCCTGCAGCATTCAACTATGATAAAAACAGAGTCATAACTTCTACCGAAGCACTAAACATTGATAAATTACCTAAGAAAATGGTTATCATCGGCGCAGGTGTTATAGGTCTAGAGTTGGGTTCTGTATTCTGTAGATTGGGTACTGAAGTGGAAGTTATAGAGTTCCAAGACAGGATCTTAGCTGGAATGGACAAAGACTGTAGCAAAGAGATGATGCGTTCGCTCAAAAAATTGGGAATAAAGTTTCACCTTAAGCATGGCGTAACTACTGTAAAGGCTACAAAGACATCTGCTACTGTCTCATTCAAAAAACGAGACACAGAAGACGAAATCTCTATCAAAGCCGATTACTGTCTAATTGCAATCGGAAGATACGCATATACAGATAGACTTGGATTAGAGAATGTTGGAATTACAACTGATGATAGAGGAAGAATCAATGTCAATAGTCATCTAGAAACAGGAGTGGAAGGCATATTTGCTGTAGGTGATGTCATTGCAGGAGCTATGCTGGCTCATAAAGCGGAAGAAGAAGGTGTCTATGTAGCCGAATACATGGCTGGAGAGCATCCTCATATTGATTACAACCTTATTCCTGGTATTGTATACACTTGGCCAGAAGTAAGTGCTGTAGGTAAGACTGAAGAGCAACTAAAAGAAGCTGGTGTAAAGTACAAAGTTGGTAAATTCCCAATGAAGGCACTCGGAAGAGCTAGAGCAAGCATGGACACTGAAGGCATGGTAAAAGTACTCGCCGACGCTGAAACAGATGAGTTGCTAGGCGTACACATGGTAGGACCTAGAACAGCAGATCTTATTATGGAAGCAGTAGCCTTGATGGAGTTCAGAGCTTCTGCCGAAGATATGGCTAGATTATGCCACCCGCACCCTACTTACACTGAGGCTGTTAAAGAAGCAGCACTTGCTGTGGACGGAAGAGCACTACATATTTAGTACAAAACGAAGAATTAGTACTGTCAAAAATAAGTACTCAAATAGATATATTTAGCGACCCGAGCAACTATAAATGTGTTGTTCGGGTTTCTTATGATGGGTACGATTGATTGGTCCACTTTCATTTTCTATGAAATTCTCAATCATCCTATTCAAATTTCCAATCAAAAACCACTAGATTCGTATTATACCTGTAAATAGATAAATATGCCTAATTTTAATCACTTACATTGTCACACTCAGTATTCACTGCTTGATGGCGCCTCGGAAATAGGAGTTATGATGGACAAAGCAGCTGCCGATGGACAGACTGCTGTAGCCATGACCGATCACGGTAATATGTATGGGGCATTTAAGTTTGTAGCTGAGGCTGCCAAAAGAAAGATCAAACCTATCATCGGTTGTGAATTCTACATGGTAGCTGATCGACATAAAAGACAGTTTCTAAAGGCAGGAGGTGAAAAAGATAAGCGATACCACCAACTCATGCTTGCCAAAAACAGGAAAGGCTATGAGAATTTATGTAAGCTTTGTTCGCTAGGTTTTATAGAAGGATTGTATGGTAAGTTCCCGAGGATTGATAAAGAACTGATCGTAAAATACCATGAGGGCCTAATCGTTACATCTTGCTGTATCGGAGCTATCCTTCCTCAGACGATACTAAAAGGAGATATTGAAGCAGCTGAAGAAGAGCTCAAGTGGTGGCTCAATTTATTTGGAGATGATTACTATATAGAACTACAACGGCACAGAGGTCTCGAAGAAATTGACAATACGGGCATGAGCCAAGAAGATGTCAATCAAGTGCTCCTAGGCTTCGCAAAAAAACATAATGTAAAAGTTATCGCGACCAACGATAGTCACTATGTAGAAGAGGAAGACCATCAACCGCATGACATCTTGTTATGTGTGAATACAGGCTCATATTTAACGGACGAAAAAAGATTCAGTTTCCCATCTTCTGATTTCTACTTTAAAAAGCAGCATGAGATGGAGGCGATATTCAGTGATGTACCATATGCATTGGACAACACGATCGAATTATCAGATAAAGTAGAAACATTGGAACTGGCTAGGGATGTATTACTTCCCAACTTCCCGATGCCCCCACAATTCAAAACTCAACCAGAGTACTTGGAGTATCTGACTTTCGAAGGAGCAAAAAAAAGGTACCCAATCATCACCGCAGAGATAGAAGAACGACTTCGATTCGAGTTGAGTGTAATTAACAATTCTGGATACCCTGGCTACTTCTTGATTGTACAGGATTTTACCACGGAAGCCCGAAGAATGGGCGTTTCCGTAGGACCAGGAAGAGGATCAGCAGCAGGATCCGCTGTAGCCTACTGTCTCGGGATTACGAATATAGATCCGATTAAGTATGATCTCCTTTTTGAGCGGTTTCTAAATCCAGAAAGGGTATCAATGCCCGATATTGATATTGATTTTGATGATGCAGGTAGAGGTTCTGTTATAGATTATGTAATCGACAAATATGGTAAGAACCAAGTAGCACAAATTATTACCTATGGTACGATGGCTGCCAAGAGTTCTATCAAAGATGTAGGACGGGTAATGCAAATACCATTGAGCGAAGTAATAGATGTTACGAAGACATTTCCATTGGCACTAGGTGCAAAACTACGAGATGTACTAGCAGATGGTGATATAGCTAAAAAATTAAAAGACAGTCTAAACGCTGACGATAAAGAATTAGCCTATAAGTTTCGAGCTCTAGCAGAGGGAAAAGATCAGATAGGTGAGATGATCCGTACAGCTAAAAAGCTGGAGGGATCAATAAGGAATACGGGAATTCATGCATGTGGAGTAGTAATTACTCCCGACGATATTACCAACTATATTCCCGTAACGGTAGCCAAAGATTCCGAGTTGCTTGTATCACAGTTTGACAACAGTGTAGCAGAGGAAGCAGGACTACTTAAGATGGATTTCTTGGGTTTGAGGACATTGACCATCATCAAAGATGCAGTGGTGATGATCAAAGAAAACCATGGCGTTGATTTGATTCCCGATGATTTCCCATTGGAGGATGAATTGACCTATGAACTGTTCCAAGGTGGACATACAGTTGGTATATTCCAGTATGAATCACCGGGAATGCAGAAGCACTTACAGGGACTAAAACCTACAGCTTTTGCCGATCTTATTGCCATGAATGCATTGTATCGTCCTGGTCCAATACAATATATTCCTGATTTCATTGATAGAAAACATGGAAGGCAAGAGATCACTTATGACCTTGCTGACATGGAAGGATACCTTGCTGAGACATATGGTATTACTGTATATCAGGAGCAAGTTATGTTACTTTCTCAGAAGCTAGCCAACTTTACCAAGGGTGAGGCAGATATGCTTCGGAAAGCTATGGGTAAGAAGAAAAAGAAGCTGATTGATCAGATGTGGCCTAAGTTTCTCGAGGGTTGTAAAGCCAATGGGCATGATGAAACAGTCGTAAAAAAAGTATGGACGGATTGGGAAGCATTTGCATCCTATGCCTTCAATAAATCACACTCGACTTGTTATGCTTTTGTGGCATTCCAGACAGCCTACTTAAAAGCGCACTATCCTAGTGAATTCATGGCTTCGGTATTGAATCATAATAAGAGTGATATATCAAAATTGAACTTCTTCTTACGTGAGTGTAAGCGGATGAAAGTCGAAGTACAAGGACCGAATATCAATGAATCATTTATGGTGTTCCAGGCAGATAAGGAAGGAAATATTCGTTTTGGACTATCAGCACTCAAAGGTGTAGGAGAAGGACCAGTAGAAGAAATATTAAGAGAAAGGGAAGAAGGTGGAAAGTTCGAAAGTGTTCTTAGTTTAGTACAAAGACTTAATCTCAGATCCGTAAATAAAAAGAGCCTAGAGAGTCTCGTTTTAGGTGGGGCTTTTGATCAGTTTCAGCATTCTAGAGCGACATACTTTCAGCCTAATGGTAATTATAGTACCGTAATAGAACAATTGACCAAATACGGGAATGCATTTCAAATGCAGGAAGAAGAAAATCAAGTTTCTTTGTTTGGGGATTCTCCTGATAGCTTAATAGATGAACCAAGGTTCGAATCTATCCCAGAGTGGGATCAGATGATAAAACTGGAGAAAGAGAAGCAGGTAACTGGTATATATATCAGTGGTCACCCACTAGATGATTATAAGCTGGAGCTAAAGAACTTCACAACTCACAGACTGAATGCTGTAGAAAAGCTAGTCAATACTCCTGTAAAGATTGCAGGCATCGTCACAGAGTCGATGGTAGGTGTCTCGCAGAGAGGAACATCATATGCCAGATTCACTATCCAAGATTATAATGGTGCTCTTGACATCAATCTATACAATGAAGATTGTGAAAGATGGAAAAGTCTAGCCTCTAATGGTAAAGTACTCTATATAGAAGGTATAAATCAACAATGGAAAGGCAGTGATCGTATTTCATTCAAACCAAAAGACATAAAAATGCTAGATACTGTAGGTCAATTATTGACTAAATCTGTGACTGTCAAGTTCCAAGCGGAACAACTAGAACAAGGTCTCATAAACGAGTTCGTCAATCTGTGTGAAGAATATGAAGGTACTCACAAACTGAAAATCAAAATCGTAGACAAGGAAGATGAAATGATTATTGATCTTATATCAGGCAGTAAAAAAGTGAATGCTAATTTTGAGTTTGTCAATGCAGTGAAGGAGATGGGGATTGCTTATAAGATTAATTAATTATTGTACATTTTGAAATCAATATAGATAATTAATTTACTCTCCTCAATTTTTAAATAATACCCGCTTTATAAAACTTATACTTACAGAGAAACCAAAAAGGAGTCTACAACTAGTGTTGTCCGCTTAAGATTCTTAATTCAAATATTTAGCGGACAGCCAAATTTGGTCTTTTTATATAAAAACGCCTAAAAGGTATCAGAAGTACTAATTATCGTTAATAAAATGGACAA
>JBLHWH010000147.1:0-16895 GCA_047628935.1 Halioglobus sp.
GCAAGCCGATATAGATTTCATATGCGACAACCTGCCTGAAGGCGATACATTTAAAGGTAATGTAATAGCGACAACAGATATTGAATTAGACTATAAGTGTCTAAGTGCGTTAAGAAATATTGAAGGAACGGTTATTTTAGATGGTCCTAAAACTACAGAGGCATTTATGAACTTGGAGACGGTAATAGGAGGGGAAGTATTTGCAGTTTGTGATTATACTGTGGATACTATGCATTTTCCCAATTTGAGAATTATAGATACTGGACTTGGGCTTTCTATTTCTACTGGTTGTAGGTTTGATAATGTATTGTATATGCCCAACATTGAAATGTTATCAAACCTTATTATTACTGCGTCTGGATTCGATGGTTCTGGACTGCGAGAAGGTACATTACTAGGATTCGACAAATTAGAAGAAATTAACAATATGGATCTTGATATAGATTTTTCTAATGAATATTTCAAGATCGATGGATTTTCAAACCTTGAAAGGGTAAATGGAAGGTTTGAAATAAGGGCTATTGGTAATTCTTTTAATATATCAGAAAAAAGTTTTTCAAATTTGACTGAGATAAATGAAGGCAAAATTTACAAGAATTTTGATGAGAATCAAACAGTAAATCTTGTAGATATTTTACCAAACTTAAAATTTTGTAAAAACCTTGAGGTTTATAATTTTGATCCTTTAGATGCTTGTTATTTGAATGATCAAATGCAATCTAGTGAAGTTGATATTCAAGTGCGTCACACGCTTACTAATGAATATTTCAACAATGAAAGCCTTTTGGACTTGTGTAATTAAAATGCTCAAAAGATATAGACAATAAAGTTGAATTTGAAATAATTTTGTAAAGCCTCATTTTTTTATGGGGCTTTACTGGTTATATTTTATCTGAAATGAAAAGTTCTGAGTTGATGTCAAATTCAATATGAAATATTATTGTTTCTTACAGAAGTGAAAATAATTAATATCTTGAAGCCAGTAACTAAAGATAGCAAATACCAATCTATGAATTTCGAATACACACAAAAATCATTAGACCTACAAAAGCGTGTTGATGATTTTATGCAGAAACATATATTTCCATTAGAAAAGGAATTTACAGAATACACGTTTGCTAATCCATGGAAACATTTTCCTCCACAAGAAGAACTTAAACAGCTTGCTAAGAAGGAAGGACTTTGGAATTTGTTTTTACCAGAAGATTATGGGGAGGACAGTCCGGGGTTGACAAATTTAGAATATGCGCCTCTGGCAGCATTAATGGGGCGCGTACTTTGGTCTTCTCAAGTATTTAATTGTTCGGCGCCTGATACTGGTAATATGGAAGTATTATCAAAATATGGGAATGAAGAACAGAAACGAAAGTGGCTAGATCCATTAATGAACGGTGAGATCAGATCCGCTTTCTTGATGACAGAGCCCGATGTTGCTTCATCAGATGCAACCAACATAGAAACGTCGATCGTACGCGATGGGGATGAATATGTTATAAATGGCAGGAAATGGTGGTCAACTGGAGCTATGAATCCGAGCACAAAAGTCTACATAGTGATGGGCAAGACTGATCCTAATGCAGATAGACATGTCCAACAATCTATGATAATAGTACCAGCCGATACAGAGGGGGTAAAAATAGTACGTCCTTTGAGAGTTTTTGGCAATATAGAATCACCTGAAGGTCATGCTGAGATTGAATTGAAAAATGTAAGAGTACCGGTTACTAATCTATTGGTTGGAGAGGGACAGGGTTTTGCAATAGCACAAGGAAGATTAGGGCCAGGAAGAATTCACCACTGTATGCGTTTGATAGGTGCAGCAGACAGAGCTCTTGATTTAATGTGTGAACGTGTTGCAACTCGGGAGGCATTTGGACGAAAGATTTCTCAGTTTTCTAGTATTAGACAAGATATAGCTAAGTCTAGGTGTGAAATAGAACAAGCTCGGTTGCTCACACTTTCGGCTGCGGATAAGATAGATAGATTTGGAGTGAAAGAAGCTAAGGACCTAGTAGCCATGATAAAAATCGTTGTGCCACAAATGGCTTGTAATGTGATAGATAGATCTATACAGGCTCATGGTGGTTTGGGAGTGAGTCAAGATACTCCTTTAGCTGATTTCTGGATATATGCCCGTTCCATTAGAATAGCTGATGGTCCAGATGAAGTGCATATGTATCAGTTGGGTAGAAATACCATCAGACAAAGGCTAGTTGAGTAACAATTAAAATTTAACGATTTATTTGTACTCTATATGAAATTCTAATACGTTCTTTGCATTTACAATAAAACTTAAAAATTAATATGAAATTTATATTTCCGTTTTTATTTCTGGCCTTCACTGTATCAGCTCAAGAATCAGTAAATGTATATTACGAACAGGTTGGAATGGGCGTGAACGTATTCGTTGACAATAATGAAGTTATTCCAATGACAGTAGATCTGAAACTTACTATAGAAGGAATGCAATCTGATCTAGATAATAATGAAGGATTCATAGTGGTACCTGCAAAGACTCAAAAGTTTGTTATTGCAAAGACAAAGGTTGCACCAAATAGCAACGAGATGGTTTTTGCAATGGATAGTAAAGTCTATGTAGGAGATATAACATTGAAGCCTAACTTAGACTATGTTTATAGCCTTCCATTTTCCAAAGGAGAGAAGGTCCAAGTTTATCAAGGATACAATGGTTCTTTCAGTCATTCTGGAGAAAAGGCTATTGATTTTGGTCTAGAGATTGGTGAGAAAGTAATTGCCTCAAAAAGTGGCGTTGTATATCAAGTAGTTGATTCAAATTCAAAATCATGTAAGGACAAATCTTGCTCAAAGTATAACAATTTAGTAGTGATCTATCATGAAGATGGCACCTTTGCTGAATATGTACACCTCAAAAAGGATGGAGCGCAAGTAAGTGTGGGGGATATGGTGTCCGCTGGTGATTTTATAGCATATAGTGGCAATACAGGATGGTCTTCAGGACCACATTTACATTTTATGGTATTTCAATTCACAAAAGAAGGAACTAGGAAATCATTTAAAACATTGTTTTCAACAGAAGCTAAGAATGGAGTGTTCTTGAAGGAGAAGATGTTTTACAAAAGGTAATATAATACACAAATCTAACTTTTACCACTAAGTTAGTGTGCGCAATTATTCTTGTGCATTAACTAAAAAGGAAGTGTTTCAAATCGAAACACTTCCTTTTTAGTTAATGCTATTTTTTATTTACTCTGGAGCTCCACCAGCAATCCAAGCTTCCATTTTACTAATGTCACAATCGCTCGCCTTTTCTTCGTTTTTTGGCATAGGGCTAAATCCGGCTTCTCTTTTCATAGCACCTAGTATCCTTCCGGCATCTATGGACGCTTTTGCTGCTTCATAATTATGCATTGTGAAGGGAACTGAATTTGCAAGGAAGTCAGCATTGTGACATCCTGATGTAGCGCATGATCCATTAATATACTCTTTTGCCCAATTATCATATGTTAGTCCTTCTGTTTCACACACAGTTGGATCAGTAGGATCGTCATCATCATCATCTCCACATGAAAAAACTACAAGCGCTGAGGCACAAATGATTAGAAGGAAACTTAGGTTTTTTAATTTTAGTATTTGCATAATTTAATCTTTGATTTTGGCTCAAGATAAACGAAATAATAAATATTAAAAGACGATTCTGACATTATTATGATAAACATGTATCGTTCGATACACTTTAAGAGCTTGGCTTAACCATTGATCAAACTGATTTCAGAAATAAGTTGATCTGGCTTTTTATATCCTACTATCGTTTTTATAGGTTTTCTATTTTTGTCTAGAATTGCAAATGAAGGATAACTCAGCCTATTTTTGAGGAGCATAGGAGCTAGTCCGTGAATTCCTTTTCTTCCACCAGCTTTATAAATGTATTCTTGGCCTTCCCAGTTCACTAGATTGGTTTGTTCTGCATCAAATTTTACCATATGGAATTTCTCACTCATCAACTTTATCACTTCAGGATCTGTAAATGTTTTTTTATCCATGACTTTGCACCAGCCACACCACTCGGTATAAACATCAACGAAGTACAATTTTTCTTCATTATTTTTCAATTCTGCAGCTTGATCTATGTCAATCCATGTGATAGAACCATCAGTAGATTTTTGATATTCGCTACTTGGTTTGCAAGAAATAAATAAGAGTGCAAATACTGTGATAAAGTAAATAAACAATTTCATATGATCTTTGATTTAGTGTTATTATACAGATTTAGGTATTAAGTTGATCTCTTTCGCTTTCTTTATCATAAATGCATGTGCCTCGTCGAAATCATTTGCAATAGCTCCATCAAGTATAGCTTCTCTGATTGCAATCTTTATAGTGCCAACTTCTCTACAAGGACCTATTCCAAAAGTTTTCATTATATGCTCTCCAGTAACAGGAGGTTCCCAATTTCGGAGCCTATCCTTTTCTTCTATTTTGATTATATTTTCTTGTACAATATTATAGTTTTCAAGATATCTTTTGACTTTGTTTTTATTTTTAGAGGTAATATCAGCTCTACAAAGTGTCATCAAATCATCAATGTCTTCTCCCGCTTCGAATAACAAACGTCTAACAGCACTATCGGTGATGTTTTCCTTAGTTAGACTTATTGGTCTAAGGTGAAGTCTAACTAATTTTTGGACATACTTCATCTTAGCATCTAGTGGCAATTTTAACCTCTTGAATATCTTTGGAACCATAATAGCTCCCAATGCTTCATGGCCATGAAATGTCCATCCCGTTGATTTATTGAATCGTTTTGTTGGTGGTTTTGCGATATCATGGAATAAAGCCGCCCAGCGCAGCCAAATGTTATCAGTATGCCGGCAAATATTATCTATTACTTCCAAAGTATGGTAGAAATTATCTTTATGAGCTTTGCCTTGTCTTATTTCTACTCCATACAGCGCAGCCATTTCAGGGAAAACTATTTCTAGAAGTCCTGTTTTAAACAAATGATCAAAACCAATAGATGGCTTATCGGATGCTAGAATCTTTGTCATTTCTGTTATGATTCTCTCTTTAGAAATGATGTTAATTCTATTTTTGTATTTTGAGATTGCTTCAAGTGTTATAGGCTCTATTACAAAACCTAGTTGAGTTGCGAATCGAATCCCTCTCATCATTCTGAGTGGATCATCAGAGAATGTTTTTCCTGGATCAAGAGGAGTTTTGATCATCTTTAACTCTAGATGATGCAATCCGTTAAAAGGATCGATTACTTCTCCAAAGTTTTCCTCGTTGAGACTTACAGCTAGGGCGTTAATTGTAAAATCTCTTCTGTTTTGATCATCTTCAAGGTTGCCATTTTCTACAGCAGGTTTTCTAGAGTTTTGGCTGTATGATTCTTTTCGGGCACCTACGAACTCTATCTCAAGATCTTTATGTTTGATCATGGCAGTTCCGAACCTTTTGAAAACGGTCAACCTCGGAATTGGCCTTAATTTGGAAGACAATTGCTGAGCAAGTTCGATACCACTGCCTACACATACGATATCCATATCCTTGGACTCTCTTGCTAACAGTCGGTCACGGACATATCCGCCAACTACGTATGTAGGGAAGCCAAGTTCCTCTGCAGATTCTTTAATAAGTTCAAAGATTTTTCGTTCGTAAGGCTTTATATTGAATACCAATGTAGTTCAGTGCTTTAGTTAATCGGAAGCAAATATAAAAAGAATGAAGAGATTAGTGTACTTGTATGGGAATAGTGATACGTTTAAAATTGAAGTTGATCCAATCAACTATTCAGATGGAGGTTTTATATAATTCATCTAGCTTTTTCTTCATTTCATCAGAAACTATTTCTTTAGTAAGAAACATTCATCATTTTTGCAGTTATTATTAGAAATTAAGACGAATAAAGCCATCATGAAATACATTAGTTCTTTTTTATTAGTCATTTTTCCAATTTTGTTAATTGGACAGGATGTATTTACACTAAGTGGCTATGTCAGAGATGCTGCGTCAGGAGAAACGTTAATAGCTGCAAATATATTAGATGTAGATATTCCTTCTCAAGGAACAACGACCAATACCTATGGATTTTATTCTTTAACCCTTCCATCAGGTAAATACAGAATGGCATTCAGTTACCTTGGGTATAAAGATCAGTACTTTGAATTAGACCTAACTAAGTCGATCGAACTCAATGTAGATCTAAGTGAAGGTGTAATGATTGATGAAGTTGTCATTTCAGCTGAAAAAGAAGCAAAACGTGCGAATGTAGAAAGTACTCAAATGGGAACAATAGAGCTTCCTGTAGAGAATATTAAAAAGTTGCCCGCTATTTTTGGAGAGGTTGATATATTAAAGACCATTCAGCTCCTTCCTGGTGTTCTTTCTTCGGGTGAGGGAAATGCTGGTTTCTATGTGAGAGGTGGTGGGCCAGATCAGAATTTAGTGTTGTTGGATGAAGCTGTAGTTTATAATTCTGGGCATTTATTAGGATTTTTCTCTGTATTTAATGCGGATGCTATTAAAAATACGACTCTTATAAAGGGAGGCATGCCAGCCAATTATGGAGGGAGGTTGTCTTCTGTTCTTGATATTCAAATGAAAGAAGGTAACAATAAGAAATATGCTGTAGAAGGAGGGATCGGTCTCATATCCTCTAGGTTAACTGTGCAAGGCCCAATCGTCAAAAATAAAAGTTCATTTATAGTTTCTGCCAGAAGGACATATATTCTTGATTTGGCACAACCTGCACTAAAAGACTCTGATTTCGAAGGAACAAATTATTATTTCTATGATCTGAATACGAAGTGGAATTATAGATTTTCAAATAAGGATAGACTTTATTTTAGTGGCTATTTTGGTAGGGATATGTTTAAGTTTAGGCAGCCAACTAGAGATTTATTCTTTGATCTTCCATATGGAAATAAGACTGGTACTTTAAGATGGAATCACTTATTCAATGATAAATTATTTTTTAACCTTTCTGTAGTTTATAACGATTATCAATTTGAATTTGATGGTGGACAAGAAGATTTTAATTTTAGAATCTTCTCAGGTGTTAGAGATTATAATTTAAAACTTGATTTCGAATACTATCCTAATCCGATCCATAATTTTAAATATGGTCTTAATTATACCTACCATAAACTTACGCCGAATACTGCCAGCGCTTCAAATGGTGAAGTTGAATTTAATACAGAATTCTTACCGAAATATGCAAATGAATATGGAATCTACTTTCTAGATGATATTAAGTTAAATGACAGGTTTAGTTTAAATACTGGAGTTAGGTTCTCTATTTTTTCTCAACTGGGACCTTATACGAGTAAGTTGGATGGCCTGGAGTATGGTGCTTTCGAACCAGCAATAACTTATTCTGGAATTGAACCTAGGGCAAGTTTCAAATATGCATTTAGCGACGATTTTTCTGTAAAAGGAGGCGTCACCTTTACAAATCAATATCTGCACTTAGTGAGCAATAGCACAAGTACATTACCTACGGATATATGGGTGCCCAGCACAGAGATAGTAAAACCGCAGCGCGGAATTCAATATGCAATAGGAGCATTTAAGAATTGGAAAAACGATATGTACGAAACATCCATTGAATTGTATTATAAAGACCTGAAGAATCAAATAGATTATGCTGATAACTATGTGAATGATCTTGCTACAGAAGTTGAGGACGAATTTGTTTTTGGTGAGGGCAGAGCTTATGGTGCAGAGTTTTTTCTTAAAAAATCGATAGGACGTTTAAATGGCTGGATAGGATATACTTTGTCAAGGACTGAGCGATCATTTCCTGATATTGAAGAAGGACGTTGGTATCCTGCAGTTTATGATCGAACGCACGATTTATCAGTTGTGGCGAGTTATGATCTCAGTAACAAATGGGATGTAGGTGCAACATTTATTTATGGGTCAGGCAGATATTTTACTCCGATAAACGGGTTTTATTTGATAGAACAACAATTGAACACATTTTATGGGCCGAGAAATAGCGCACGATTAGATGATTATCATAGGTTCGATCTCTCGTTTACATATACACCCAAGCCCAAGAGTGAAAAAGCATTCAAAGGTTCATGGACATTTTCTGTGTATAATGGATACAACAGAAAGAATCCATTTTTTATAAATTATACAACGGATACTGATTTTGAATCTGGAACAAGTACGATCAAAGGAGAAAAGATTACAATATTTCCTCTAATCCCTTCTATCAGTTATAATTTCAAGTGGAACCAAAAATAGAATAGCTATGAAATTAAAAAATATAATATATACGGTTTCCACTTTGGCTATGATCTCATTAGGAGGTTGTATCGAAGACTATGTGCCGAGCACAGAAGAAACGAAACAAGAAACTGTAATAGAAGGTTTCATCGAGGCAGGTGAGAGTAGTGCTCCTGCCTACGTACTTATTACTAAAAGTATCCCATTTTTATCAACGATTGAACTCAGTACTTTTGATGATCTCTTTGTGAATGAGGCTAAAGTGACTGTAAATGATGGTACTAATAATATAGAACTTACTGAATTGTGTCTTGCAGATCTACCTCCTGGAATTAAGGAAGTAGCCGCTCAAGTGCTCGGGTTCGACCCAGAGAGTACATCGCTCAATATCTGTGCTTATGTTGATATCTTGGATCAATTAGATAGAAAGATCGGCGGTAAGTATGATCTTAGAATAGAGACAGGAGAATCGATTATCACAGCCACTACTACAATACCACCTTTCATCCCTCTTACTAAACTAAGATGGGATGATCCACCTGGTGCACCCAGTGATACACTAGCCAGACTGTGGATAACCATCGCTGATGATGAAGAAGAAGATAACTACTACCGGTATTTCACAGAGGAGAATAATACAGGATTTGTTATTCCATTTTCGTCTGTTACGAATGATGCCTTCTTTGATGGACAAGATTTTGAATTTCCACTAAATAAGGCCGAACAAAGAGATGGAAGTTTTGATCCCAATACATTCGGATTGTACAATCGAGGTGATAGTATCAGAATAAAATGGATGAATCTAGATGAAGCACATTTTGACTTCTGGAATACTTTAGAATTTAGTAGAAATAACTCAGGGCCGTTTAGTTCTTTTAATCGAGTCTCTTCTAATGTCGATGGAGCACTGGGTATCTGGGGTGGATATGCCGTTGGGTATTATGAAGATATGGTGCCTTTTTGAGTGTTTTTTTAGTAAAGGCGGAAAGATGAGAGACATCTTTTTTTTAGCTTGTAGATTTAAATTTAGGAGACTCTATTGGCATTGCACCGAGCTGAATGTCTTAGATTTCGAAGCGATAAATACGCTACCATTCTACACTCTTATAGTAAGTACATGTCGAATGGGTGTAAGACAACTGTTTTTTAGCTCGCGGATTTAATTTTAAGAGACTCTATTTGCATTGCACTGAGCTGAAGGTATTGGGTCTCGCAGCGATACATATGCTACAATTTTACAATCTTCTAGTAAGTACAGGAAAAATGTGATATGCATCTTCCTCAGCTCGAAGGTTCAAATTTAGATTGACTTTTAATGGAATTATGTTTAGCTGAAGGTCTTGGTCCTCGCAGCGATAAATTACTCTATAATTCTGAGCTGAAGGTGTACTCAACCTTCAGCGGTTCACGTCTTTGCTAGGCAAAAAAAAAATCTAAAAAGTAACCTTCGCCGCTAAACTAGGAATCGTAGGCAATTGATTAACTCGATCATATTCTACTCTATCAAAATAGAAGATATTATCTCTATTATAGGCATTTGTCAAACTAGCTGTGATTTCCATTCCAAAGTACTTACTGAATTGGATCTTCTTAACCAATGATAAATCTAATCTATGGTAAAGTGGTAATCTTCCATCATTTCTGTCTTCAGAATATAAGATACCTACTTCCTCAGGATTATTGGTCTCGTATGATGTACTTGGACCTTCAAAAAATGACTGATAATTATAGAAGCCCTGTGTCCTAGTGAATGGGAATCCACTACCAAAGTTCCATCTTACACTTGCTTGCCATGTAGCTTCTTTATCAATATTGTAAGTTGTTAAGAAGTTTATGTTGTGCCTTCTGTCGAATATCGTAGGGTAAGTTTGTTCTCCATCAAATCTGTTTACATATCCATGAGAATAAGTAGCCCAGATATAAACTTTTGGAGATTCATATTTAGCTGTGAAATCAATACCATATGCTTCTCCTTCCTCTTCTATGTAATCAGCATCTGCGGGACTTAGTTTATTTCTGTTTACTGTGATCAATCTCGGAAAGTCCTTGTAATATCCTTCTACATTAAATTGAACTCTATCCGTAAGGTCATATTCAAAACCAAGTACTAGATGTCTTGACGTCTGAAGTTTATTGTCAAGATTCTCTCCATTTAGTCCGCTTACTCGTTCCGTTGGGCCAGACAAGAATCCGTTGAATAGGTTTACTACATCTCTTTCGTTTGATGTACTTATCAAGTTTTGGCTATAGAGCCCACCTGCAAATTTGAATCTCAATACATCATTAACATTGTACTTTATTCCTAATCTTGGCTCAGGAGAAAATGATTTTTGTGATGCATAGTACATTAACCTTATTGATGGTTCAATAACAAGATTACCTATTACTTGTCTATATCTTAAGTAACCAGAAATCTCAGTGGTAGACTGTGCTTGATTAATTATCTGCTTGAACGGATTAGTGAATTCGAAATCAGTTCTTATACTTCTAAGGTCGATTCCATATGCGAATTCACTGTTGTTTCCAAAAAACTTAAAATCGATATTAGCTCCAAATTCTTTGATTGCGCTAGACCTTTCATCATCACCTGTCTGTTCGAAACCAAGAACGTAATTAGAAAAACCGATAGCACCTGACATGATAATATTACTAGTCGCAGGGATCAAGTTAAAGTTGGCACCGAATCCAGCGTTGTCCCAACTGATATTTGCTAATGTTGGATCATTAAATTGATCTTCGAATTTGAAACCGAAAACATTTAAATTACTACCATTTGCAGATTTAAAAGCGAATTTTCCATAGAGATCTAGGAATGAAAACGGCAGTCCTATGTCTTCATCCTGCGCTGCATATTTATACAGTGTTTTACTTGTTTGGTCTATCAATGACTTTTTTGCGGTAAATAGAAATGAAGAACTTCCCTTTCCTTCTTCGAATTTCGAAAGTGGTCCTTCTATCATTGCTTTAGCAGCAAATGGAGAAGCAGATACAAAACCTCCAGGCCTTATTTTATTACCATCTCTTGTCTTGATATCTACGATTGCAGATATTCTACCACCATATTCAGCATTGAACCCTCCAGTAAGTACATCTACATTTTTGATTGCTTCAGTTTCGAATACTGAAAAGAAACCAATACTATGAAATGGGTTATATATCGTAAGTCCATCTAAAAGTATCTTGTTCTGAACAGGAGAGCCTCCTCTGATATACAGTTGCCCACCTTGATCACCAGTGCTTATTACACCAGGAATTACCTGTAAATATTGGGCAATATCAGCTTCACCCCCAACAGAAGGAAGGGCTTTTATTTGCCTTTGACTTACGCTTACTTTTGAGATTTTAACTTCCGTTCTATCTGTTTGTCTAGAGGCGGATATATTTACCGTACCAATATTTATTGAAGATTCAGAAAGATAAAGGCTTGTGTATTCAATATCGTATCTAGTCAATTTAATTTCAACTCTTGCTGTATCGTATCCTATGAAAGTAGAAACTAAAAAATAATCTCCTGGTTCAATATCAGACAAGGTGTAAAACCCATCGATATCTGTTGTCGTACCTTTTGTTGTACTTTCTAAGTATACATTTGCAAATGGAATAGGCTCACCAGAATCTTTATCGTAAACATTTCCTCTCACTAGTGCTTTCTGACCCACAGAAATTGTAGTGAAAACTAAAATTGCAACTAAAACTAAAACACATTTATTTATCAACTTCATATTTGTATATAGTATTCTCTATTAAGAGGGCAAAAGTAGTCAATTAATTCGTCTAGTATGCAATGGAAATGTCAATCTAAATACTAAAAGTGAAGATAGTTTTCTTTGAAAAAAATGAATATTTATGCCAAATCTATAAGGTATAGTTAAATTGATCCGCTCTGAGACAATTATTTATCAAAAATCAAACTTATATTTGTGACTTGCGTTAATAATTACGTTGAAAGGTAGAGTTAAGCCTTTTATATTTATACATAACTAAAAATAGAAAAAATGGCATTTGAATTCACAGATAGCAACTTCCAAGAAACAGCATTAGCTGGTGGTGTATCAGTAGTAGATTTTTGGGCAGAATGGTGTGGACCTTGTAGACTTGTAGGACCAATCATTGATGATTTAGCAACAGAATACGAAGGTAAAGCAACTATCGGTAAAGTAGATGTAGACGCTAATCCTGAAATATCTATGAAATATGGAGTTCGTTCTATTCCTACTATTCTCTTTATCAAGGACGGAGAAGTTGTAGATAAGCATGTAGGGTCTACTACGAAAGCCGCACTAATGGCAAAATTAGAAGCGCATTTATAATTTTTGAAAGAAAAATCTAAAACATAAACATAAAGGCCTTCGTTCATCACTGGACGAAGGCTTTTATTTTTGAGATCAGATTTATAAACATAATATCTAGTCTTTTGAGTTAAAGTTGTTACGTTTGTCTTATTAGTGAAAGCAGAGGAATTATAATGAATCTCTACTAGAATGTTTTTATAATAAATGTTTTAAATGTCAACATTAAAAAGCGACTCTACGATTAAGCGAATCTAGTGATTCCGCAAAATCCGAATAGAGATCGAAAATTAGGGTTTTTTATAGCCTAATGCTGAAAATGAAAAATAATAATAATGAGTTATTTCGATGATAAAGATTTAAGGGAGGTAGATAATTTAGAATTACTTGCGAAACAGGTAGTGGAGGGTTTTATTATCGGATTGCATAAAAGTCCATTTCATGGTTTTTCTGTTGAATTTGCTGAGCACCGACTTTACAATCCGGGGGAATCCACAAAAGATATTGACTGGAAAGTATATGCACGATCAGATAAAATGTTCGTCAAAAAATTTGAGGAAGAAACAAATCTTAGATGCCAGATGGTAATAGATACATCTAGTAGTATGTACTTTCCTGAGAACAGTGGTAAGGTTCCTAATAAATTAGAGTTCTCGGCAATGGCTGCCGCTTCTTTGATGAATCTTCTTAAAAGGCAAAGAGATGCATTTGGCTTGTCAATGTTTGATGATAAGCTTAATGTTCATACAAGATGTAAGTCTTCAACTACTCATTATCGATTGCTACTTACTTATCTGGATAAATTGATCCATGATAAAACACCACAAAAACAAACTTCTGCAGCTGAGGCACTGCACCAAATCGCTGATAGTATTCATAAGAGATCATTGGTTGTAATTTTCAGTGATATGTTCGATGATATAGAACATAGTGAACAATTATTCTCAGCACTTCAGCACCTTCGTCATGCTAAACATGAAGTTGTATTATTCCATGTAGTAGATAAAAAGCATGAAATCGACTTTGAATATGAAAATCGTCCTTATTTATTTGTGGATATGGAATCAGGTCAAGAAGTAAAGTTACAAGCGAATCATGTTAAAGAGCATTATGTTTCAAAGGTAAAGTCTTACAAAGATGATCTTAAAATGAAGTGTCTACAATATAAAGTTGATTATGTGGAAGCTGATATAAATGCAGGTTTCCATCCTATTCTCCAGTCGTATCTAGTTAAGAGAAGTAAAATAAGATAAGAATAGAGTTTTCTCCTATGTTCTTGTTTATTATTTGATTCACTGCCTGGGTCCAGACGCTTAGGCTATTTTTTTTGGAAGAGGATTATAGAGGAGGAAGTTTTCCCTAGTACTAGCTATATTAATCATCTCATGATTTCTGACTGAGCCCCAACGCTTATGTTCTACTTAGGAGGAGAATTAAATAGGAGGAAGTTGTCGTGTATTTTGATCAGCAACACACAGTTGATTTCAATTAAATACATCTATAAGTAATTTTATTTTACTTTAAGTAAAGTTTTTAATTTGTTGGTATATAGAAACTTATGTCATTTTATTGGGTTTATTATATTTTATTTCATTTTCTTTACACACGCGAGGCAACGCTTTTTGATCTTAAGGTATCTTATATGTATCTGAGTAATTTAGATAACTATTCTACCCCATTTTGAATAGCTAAATACTCAGAAAACTCATTTTGTTAATCGACTACAGAACGCTAACTGATTCCCCATTAGTTGGTGTTCTTTTTTTTATTACGTAGTAGTTTTCTTTTATTTTGTAATTCTTACTTGGTGTGCTATTTTTTGGAATTTAATTCCGTGAATAAACAATTTTTGTGCTGTTGCTTTAATTAATAGTGAAGTTTTATTTTGATTATCCGTTTTATGTCGCTATTTTTGGATTTTAGAGCAATCTAAAACCAAAACCAATACCAATACATTATCACAAGTCTATTTAATTACATTTTATCACAATAAATATTTTAATATGAAAAAGTTAATTTTCTTTCTTTCTTTCTTTCTTTCTTTCTTTCTGTGAATTTTAATTCACAGAATTGCACCTCTAATGATCCTGGACATGTTGCTTCGTTAGCATTGGATGTGCATAATGTAGAAGAAGCCTGGCTGGTTACATGCGGAGATCCAGACATAGTCGTAGCTGTTGTAGATGTTTTTTCAAGTCAATTGCATGAAGATCTGCAAGGGAAAATTGATACTATATTTCAAATTGAAGCAATGGATGCTGAATGGTTGGAATGCCACCATGGAATTTCAACTGCAGGAATTATTGGTGCATTGCCTCAAAATGGCATAGCAACAACTGGAGTTGGTTATGATACCAAAGTCGCACTATACAATGTTGGATCTAGTTGCGGCAATGGAGGGCCTTTAGGTGGATTTAATACTGCCGTTACTAATGGAGAGGATATTATAAATCTTAGCTGGCAAGGAGCTGGGTCTCCAGCTAATCCTGGGCTTACTGCAGCTATGGCCCAGAATTATATTAATGGTGGAGGTGTTTTAGTCACAGCAGGAGGTGATAATAATTGGAATAATATTGCTGGAATAGACGGTGTAATCAATGTCGGAAGAATGGCTTGGGATGCAAGTATTAATTCATACATACATCTTGATTATTTAACTGCCACTGAGGACAGACAATGTGAAATCTACATTACAGCTTACAACATTATGAGACTTATGGAATTTGACCAATGGGGTTCAGCGGGTTCTCCGGGAGGTGCAGCTGGCACTTCGGCAATGGCACCTATAATATCTGGAGTCGTAGCATTAATCAAATCTGTCAATGCAAATTTAACTCCTGCTGAAATAGAATGTATCATTAAATTATCAGCAAAAGGAAATGTCGTCGGTGCACCTGCGGATGCTTGGGCTAAATACCTCGATGCTGAAGCAGCTGTAATTATGGCTGGAGTTTGGCCTAACATATCTATAGGGGAGGAGACAATCTTGACTGGTACACAGACCCTTACAAATATTACTGCAACAGGTCATATACGTGTGAAAACTGGAGCAGACATAACGGTAACAGG
Organism: Halioglobus sp.; assembly: GCA_047628935.1. Classification (GTDB taxonomy): domain Bacteria; phylum Bacteroidota; class Bacteroidia; order Chitinophagales; family Saprospiraceae; genus CAJXUU01. The sequence goes on from JBLHWH010000147.1 coordinate 15,576, forward strand.
TAGCATAAACCTAGGTCACTCAGATAGCCGAATATTCGTAGAACGGGGAGCAAGACTAAATATTGATGGGGCTGACGTTAGTCCTATATCTTGTATAGATGATTGGAGAGGGTTTGTAGTAGAAGGTAACTCAGCAAAACAACAACCTACAAATCCTTTAGGCATCCTTCAATCTGATGATGCAGGCGTTTTGATTTTACAAAATCAAGCAACAGTTAATAACGCTAGAAATGCTGTATCTATGCATAATACCCATAAAAGTCCAGTTTTAGCTTATACTGGAGGATTAGTAATTGCTAATAATACCACATTTCAAGATAATCGGAGGTCATTTGAATTTATGATGTATAATCTTGGAGAAAATAGTTTGATTACCAATTGTACTTTTAACAATAATCAAAATTATGTAATTACTGCATGGAGGGATCAAGGTTTACAATTTGATCATAATACTTTTAATAATTATAATAGAGATGGAGTCTTTGCACTGTCTTCACCTTTTACAAGTAATGATAATACTTATACAGGTCCCGGTATTGCAAATGATTTGGATTTTCTTTTGAATAATAAAGGGATAAATATCAATAATTCTACAATGGTTGAGAGTAATTATGTGATAGAGAACAGCAGATTTAGTTTAAATTTAATGGGAGTTAAAATAGAAGCTACTGATGGCCCTGACCGTACAAGAATACACAACATAACTTCAACCTTTGATGATATTGGTGTTTTGACTCAGGGATCAGATTCTTATAGGATTGATAATGGAACATTTGCTAATGATTTTCAGTCTATTGTTTCTGCTAACTCGGGAGATGCGAGAAATAGGATAAATGATAATTATATAGGAGCTGCTTCTAATGGGTTATTGTTTGCTGGACAAAATGACTTATTAACATTTTATCAGAATTGTTTTGAAGGAATGCCTAATAGTTCTGCATTGAATGATGTAGAAGTATTATTTGGTGTGACATTAAATCCAATTCAACAGTCAGATAATAATACAGGGCCTGATAATTGTTATCAAATTAATACAGGAGATATTGAGGATGGAGGAGATGTAACCGTAGGTTCTGGAATTTTTCAATATGGTGCTGATCCAAGTATTTCAACGCATGATTGCAGAGTGCCAGCTTTGAACAACATTTTCTCATATTTAGATAGGATTAGCTTAGTTGAGGGGTGCGATTCTCCACCAACTGGATATCCAACAATTGTACAAAATTTCTATTGTGGAACAAATTCTAATAGTGTAGCGGAATTAGATATTGAGCGAGCGAATATTTTGTCAGATATTGCTCAATTAGAATCATTATCCTA
>JBLHWH010000148.1:0-16744 GCA_047628935.1 Halioglobus sp.
CTGTAAAATCTTGAGTACTTGTCGTCTTCACAAATATTCTATGGTCTTTCCTTGGAGGCAGTTTTATGGCTTTTATGTTGAATGTTGGGCTTGTTACTTTTATCGTATTGGCATTGATCCATGTAAAACCACTTCCTTGTAATCCGCTTGATGTCCATTCCGCTAGAAATTCATCTGATAAGATGATCTCTACGTTGACATATTCGAATATTACAGGATCGCCTGGACCTTTTGTGGATGGGATGATTGGATCTCCATCATCGGTGTAGTCATTGTTTGGATGGATTGCGATTTCTATGTCAATTTCTGGATCTCCTGTTGGTCCAGGTATTTCTGGATCGCCTGTTATAATAGGTGGAGATTTTATGTTTAATCCAGTAATTACACCGCTTCCATTTCCGCCCCCGCCTGCTATCCCAGGAGGCTCTGAATGTATACTTGTATTTCGGATTGCAATATTATTATTATTCTCATTGTTAATCCATGCTCCCGCACCTTCAGGGAAGGTCATAGGGTCTGCTCCTGGCCCTTCCACTGTTTCGGTAACAATACGTGCTAAAAGACAAGCATGTATAGAGCCTCCTACGTTGACATACTTTGGTATATCATCTGGATTAATTGGAATCCATGGAATCTCATATCGATATACTGTCCAATAATCAGTGATTTCATTTTCATTATCATCTTCATAGGTGAATTCTTCAGTATAAGTATAGACATAAGCTGCCATTGAAATACCATCAGCATTAGGATCTAAAAGAGAATTATTAGCACCGCTAGTAATTTCGTAGCCTATCTTCACAGATGTTGGGACACCATCTTCAATATAGTACTTATCTGTCCAATCAAGTGGCCAATCTGAAGAGAGATGTGACTCACTGATATACACATGTAACATATCATCTTGATCCACAGTCTCGCATCCTTTAGCTCTTACTTCTACATATAAGTAGTTCGGCGTATTTCCGTTATACTCTGGATTTTCATGCTCCTTGTCGTTATCTGGACTTTGAGTCAGAGAATTCCATAAATCTGGACTGCGAGCAAAATCTGTTGTTCTTTCATTTTTTTCATCTCCAATATCCTCTTTTTGATCTTCTTGTTGTGACCAAGAATATTGCCCTCTTTCTGAATCCCTGATCATAAAATCAACACCAACAGGAAGTGTTGTAATAGAATTAACAAAATCATCTCCATATACAAATCTGAAATACTTGAACAGTGCACATCTATCTGCGTCACTTAAATTGTTATCCGCTATAGAAGCATTATCATAAAGTTTTACGGCAGCAACAAATTGCATATTGGGTGATTCGCTACCAATAATCAATGTAGATAATGAATTAACGATCAAGCGATCCACTTTATCAAAACCAAGTTGATTACCCAATATCCATAATGTGGCAAACAATCTTTCTGAAGCTTCATGCTTGTTAATTGGACTACTGTAATTTCCTGAATAGTATTGAAAAGAAAAATCTGAATAAATAGCAACCCAAGCATCATTATTCAAAAGATTATTTGAAGTTCCTCCCCAGCTGTGCGTTTCGCTGGTCAAATTGAAACCATTCTCAGGGTCTGTCATATACCTGTGCGCAAAATATGTACCAATAGCAAGATCAGTTCCCTCTCCTTTGATTGTAGCGCCATTTGCGAGTGCTTGATATGTAAGCATAAAATAAGCTCTTACTATAGCATATGCATCTTCTGCCATAGCTTTGAATTCGGTCCCTGGAATATTAGGATCAGATACACTGTACTCAATCATAGGTTCATCCGTTGCCTCATTAATTTGTAATGTTGGTTCTTGTTTTATCTTTTCCCTTACTACTTCGATCGGCACAGAGAATGGATAAGGGAATGATGATAAATTTTGTCCTAATGCCCAAATCCTTGCCTTATTAAGATGATACATTACCATTAGTTCTCTAGCTGCTGTTACTCCATCTTCTGGATCACCTAGTAGAGCTGTGATGTCAATTGGGAAATTATTAAATAAGACTGTTGAATTGGTCTCACCATCACTTTCTAAACTAATAAAATAATCAGATTTTAATCGCATCACAGAAGATCCCTCTACGACAGGTTCGAGATACAATACCTCAGGTATAAAATCACCATTAATCGGTGTTTCATTGATATTATTGGGATAGACATTAAAATCCTGGCTAATAAGTGAAAATATACTAGTAATAGAGAGTACTAGTGTTGTTAATAATGATTTCATAATTAAGATTTATTTTATATAAATTGTAATGGATTTAGATTCATTGTTATTTGCTAGTCTTAGGTAATAGATCCCCGATGGAAGATTGCTAGGCACTCTATACAATTTGCTAGTTAAGTATTGACTATCTATCCTTTGCCCTTGAGAATTATATACGGTCAATTCAGTGCCTACTATACGATTTTCTGGTATTTCAATTGATAAGTATTCTCCAGATTCTGCAGGATTGGGTGACACTTTGATTTTGGTTGCATCAAAGTATTCTTCCAATGTCGTTGCTAAATCAAATAGATCTCCTTTGTATTCTATGAAGTAATTTTCATTATCCAAATCACCAAATTCTTCTCCTATAAATTCAAAAGAGAATGGTCCTAAGAATTTATAAAGTATCAAGTAATGGTCATCTGTAAATGCTTGAATATCGAGTATAACACCATAAGGATCACCTACTAATGGTGTTCCTCGAAGGGCACCGTTGGAATCAAAGCGGAAAAGTGTAGCTCGCTGAATTAGCCAGTTAAGCCAAGGTGGTTCTTCATAATAAGTTTGGCCATCAATATAAATTTCACTACATTCGCAAAGAGAGGATACCACATAATCTCCATTTGGACTTCTATTAACTGCTGTCACTAGCGTGATAGAATCTGATGTTATTTCCCTTCCCCACTTATAATCAAGATGCTCATCGAACACTAAGATTAACCCCTTGCCTTCATAAAATGAAGTAGCATCTAAAAAATCTAAAGAATCTTCATCTACTCTTATATATTTTGGTGCTGTGACCATGCCAAATGCCTGAAATGATCCATCTGAGTTAAATTCCATTTCTCGTACAGCATCCGAATCCGCAAATGTATATATTCGAGTTTTCTCTATATATTCTCCATCTAAATTTATTCGGAATATAACTTCATCATACCAACTATTATAAATCAACAGCTCATCTTCATTGACTCTCTCGAACTCATATACCAATGGGGATGCTCCTACCATCTCAATATTTATTCGATTATCGTCATCGATCATTAATTGACGTACATCACCATAGCCAATATGCCTAATCCATTCTTTCTGACCAGTTTTGAAGTTGATCTTCACCAAATAATTACAGTCATTTCCATAGCTTACTTCTGGATATGTCAGCGTATCTCCCATGAATATGAGATCGTCTTTGTCTTCATCTGTCAAAGGGATATTTACATATATGTAGTCACCTTCTATATCTGACTTTAAATTGAAATTTCTTATTTCGGAAAATACATTCAAATAAATAAAGCTGTCTAGAGACTTATCAAAAACCGAAATTAAACTTGATAAAATATTAGCTGAGTCAGCACTTTCAGGATAATCGAAAATCATTTTATTATTAATACCCAAGTAATAAGTACTGCCTGTGAAAGCAACAAAACTGTTATCCATACATATTTCTGGATTCTGGGTTAGATTGATTATGGTTTTATCAACAAAGCCAATATTAGGTTCGTACTCCGAAAACAAAGTACTTTTTACTCTAAAATTATTTAAGGTACTAAAAAGTGCAAGCGGTGATTCAAATGAATCAACGTCCATTTCAGGCAAGTACTGATATGTTTCATTAGTGCAATCAAAGATCGGCGCAATTATTTTCCCATCTATGATTTTAATATCCTTAACCTCTCCAGTACCCGCGATCGCATCAGGTATTGTCGTCACATTTATGATCTCTTGGGCAGAGAGGGATTTGCATATCATTCCAATAAAGACTAGAAGGGTATATATTTTAAGATTTGTTTTCATCAAGCTGTTTTTAATAATTTAGAAATACTATTTCCCACTACAGAATGAAAATTTTCATTACATTTATCAATCTTCAAATATAACCTACCATTGTCATCTATCAGATCTGTAGCCCTCCTAAATCCGCTTACAAGATCAGTATCTGGATCTTTTCTTTGATCTTCCATTACCAAAGCATTCACTATTTCTTGAGAGATCGACATAGCCGGTAGGCATGTCATGATAGTGAGTATGACAAGTGATATGTATGGTATGTAGGTTTGTTTTTTCATTTGTGGTTATTCAGTGTCTGTATGGGATAGAAAAATCTATTTCTTTCCTAAATACTAATTAACGTGGCGCATGGTTTAATTCAAATCTTTATATAAATTCTCAATTTTATATTTATCCTCTAATAAGTCTTCTATGTCTTCGTAGTATATTAACTTTCCATCAAGGAGGATTCCTTCTTTGATTAGGTCAGGATGTTCTGAATTTACAAATGTAAGAGAGGACTTATCACTATCTTTCAATAAAATCTTTAAACTTCTTAAAAAAGAATTAAATCTAGGTGTATTTAAACGGGCTAAAACGGAATTATCGATAGCATTTATTGACTTTAAATTAGTCCCATTAAAAAATTTATTCTCTATTTTATTAAACAAAAAATTGCTTCTAATATTAATTTGAAAAGGACTAAACCCGATACAACTGCCTGTTATCAAATTATTAGACAACAATGACTGATTTGAATTTGGATCGAATGGCCACGAATTTTCAACAAGATGTTGAATAGTTTTCCTAATAATATAATTATTATCATAGTAAAATATAACATTACTAAAACGTGGATACCTAATTTTACTTGAAGAATATAATAGAAATAAAGGATTGAATTTGATTTTTTGCTTTGTTAGTGTACAGACCTCATATAAACTTGATAATGATTCAAAATTTATTTCACCTAGCATTAAATCTTGATTTATATTTAAATAGTCAATAAAGAATTTGTAGTTTTCATCTATAGTAGAATTCAAATTCTGCGTAAACTCAACAGGCAAAAGCAAACCAAACTTTCTCGTCAAGAGAATGTACTCAACAATAAATTCATCAAGATAACATTTATCAATGTTTAACTCCCACGTTCCATATGCTCTATCTTTAGAACTAGCCCAACAATAATTAGATTGCATTTTATTATTACCATTCATTTGCTAAAATTTTAAATTCACCATCATTGTTTATTATTCTCAAGATATCAATTTTAGCCAAATCCTCTGCAGGTATTGACCCTATACTATAAGGACCAACTATTGATGGGTATTGATCATTTCCGTTTATGAGAATATTCTTCAATTCATCCTCATTTAAATTAAAGAAAGGATTAGCAGGTTCATCTATTTTAATAAATCCATAATTAATAATATCATCTCCTGAGTAACCCGGAGGCAATTTCCCTGGTTCAATAAACTTCTTAACTATATCTTTCAATCTATCGTATGTTGCAGCAAAATTATACCCCGAAACACGCTTAGCTTCACCAACGCCTACCAGCGTTCCATTTAGTCTATATATATTATCCATTTCATATACAGTTGAACCAGAACCAGTTACTTTATACGATACAGCCACTTCATTAAACCAAACTTCAGAGTTACTCTTATTAAAAACACCTGTATCTAGTTCGAAAAGAAAGTCTTTCACCTTCTTTGAAACTACGATTGGGCTTCCATTCGAATAACTTAGTAATGGCTTCCCAAACCACCCATTATCCAAATTATTTCCAAATTTCAAAATTTGCTCAGGGAATATAAGTGACTTCGATTGAGTTGTGTTACATATTTTATTAAAAGCAGTTGCCATTAAATTATCACCCATAACATCATCAACATGCCAAATACGAGTAAATATTTCACTGATATCGGGATTTGATATATTAAGCTCCAATAAATTTGCTCGGGTAGTTTTCTCTAATAACACCCTACCGTACCATGAACTATATCCACCCGCTAATGGAATATCATCCAAAATCTGTACAACACTTTTACCAGTATTTTTCATAAATCCAGCAATGTTTTCCATTTCTGTTTTTAACACAGGTACACCGGCGCCATCTACTACCTCAAATGCTTTGAGTTTGAAATCAATATCAAATTTATTAGGGCCTGAAAAGAAAAAGACAAGGCTCTCATCATTCTTTAATGCATTTCCAAATGCAGCCAGTTTGTTCGATGTATTATCTAAAGTATTAAGTGTAACATGGATATCTGGATAATTTGCACCTCCTAATCTGGAGTTCAGCACAACCTGTCTGATTCTCAAACCAGCGACAGGTGTGTTAAGCACTTCAATATTATTAATTCCAATTATCTTCTCTCTATACAAAGAAATAATATCACTAATATTTCCATTATTACGAGCCGCATATATACCGGTTATTGTATGACCATGTTTTTTTAGAATAGCATATTTCTCAAGAATAGCCGCATCTATAATTCCTGATGCATCATCCGTCGCTTTTGACAATGCTGCTGCTCGCTTAATGTGATCCAGATTTAATGTGCCTGTTAGTCCCGCCATTTGAGATACTCCTACACCCGCTTCAGCTAAAAGAAGACCTACATTTATATCTTTAAGCAATCCTGCCCAATAGATAGCTTCGTCCTCATCTGCAAACCACAATTTTAGATCATCTTCAAATTGTTGGTAGTTATTAATAGTATAAAACTGTGTGATATTAGACAATGAAAACAACCCCCATACTATCTTCATGGTGCCAGTAGCGGCCGCGAGTTCTCCAAAAGTGAAAAGTGCCCCTACTATCTGAGCTGCCACTATTAAATCATCGTATAGTTTTTCTAACTTTTCACGATTTCCTGTATAGGCTAGAAAGAAACCAGCTACAGGTTTAGAAGTATGATAGTTTTCATTATAACTTCCATCATAGCAATAATTCTCGTAGCATGTATGATTTCTTAGTGTAACTAAATCTACTTTATCAAAGAAGTTAACATTATTATATTGTGTTGTATGATAAGAGTTACAATTATCAATTTCGATTGTTTTCCAATCTGAAAATTCACTTGTTGGATTTATTTGGACAAGCTGTGTTTTTATTCCGAATTGTTCACAAATGTTAATTTCATAATTGAAAAAATTATCCGAACTTGTCGAAACAGGAGTATAGTCGCTAATAAGCACTTTATTAGAAGGCCCTATAGCATAATTATCATCATAGTTATAGGGTATTGCCCATGATTTATATGCTCCTACAGCAGAGTTTGCAATATTCGCTTTGACTATGAAATTTGATAAATTTAGAGCTCCAGTATCTTGATCTGTAATTTTCCAAAAGTTACCCCCTCCATCTCCCAATAACCATTTTGTAAATAATCGTTCTTGAATATTAGCTGTCGTCTTAACACTAGTAAGTAATTCTACTAATTCTGTATCTGTATATGCCCCAGAGCTAGCTTGTTCAAAATAGTTACTTAAATTTGCCCATTGCGATTCCATTATAAATGAAGGAAATTCTAAATCTGATATGCCATACATATAGTCTAGAACTCCATTTATTAACTCAACAGGAGGTGCAGCACTATACCAAGCATTTAACTTTGAATGATAATGCTCTATGATCAATTGACTAGCATGTATTTTCCTTTTCAACTCTGCAACTGTAGGTTGTTGAGGGTTATAGTACATGTTGAGAAAATTGAACTTCAGTCCATATGTCTTGTCATCAAAACCATTGTAATCTGGAAGAATTGTCGAAAAATTGAATCTTATGTACAGAGCAAAATTATCAGTAGACCCAGAATTAAAGTAATCTGTCAGAACTGCGTCAACAAATGATTTCACAGCAGGATAATCGAGTTCTTGCGCATTTTCACTAAAATGAATATCATATTGATAGTATAGATATTCTAAATATAAGGATGCAGTAAATAATGCATTAATTTTATCCGGATTACTATTTATTTCTGGGGTGCAATTGTCCTCAAAGAAACTTCTAGGATCAGAATATAGAATTTGATCTCGTAAATTGTCGCAAGGTTTGCCATCAATACCTTTCTCATTATAGAATTCATTTATATAATTTGATACAGTTGACTTGATTATTGATAAGGAGCCACCAGTTGGATCAACACTTTTAATAACATTTTCATTAAACACTCTAAATTTCAACCATTTATTCTTAAAATCTGTAGAATTAGTGCTTGCTCCAAATATTGTAAGTTCAGTCTTTTTACTTGTTAAGAATTGGCTCCCATTTGTATTAGTTCCAAAAGTTTTGAGAGAATGATCGTGACTAACTGTAAAAAATGAAATCAAATACTCATGGTCAGGAGCGAATACGTCAAAACTAAATTTAGTTTTAAAGTGATTAACTAAATTATCCTTTTTGTCCTTATAGTGCTCCAAGTCTCGTACCGTCTCATCTTCTGAAAAAGATTTATACCAAGAGGGGTGTTGAATTTCTGAAGAATTATTATTCTTCAATTTACTCTGCACAGCATATGTTAGATTAATTACAATAACATAATGTTGATAATTGTAATCTTTGATTTTTACGCCATCAGCATTAAATTCTCCATCTACACTATTGTTGTTATATTTAAGTAAAGTCTGATTTATTAATTCAGCATCAGGAGTCGTGCCGCCAGGATACTCGAATAAGAATTCATAAGTTGGAGGTAATGCAGGATTATATTCTTGTCCTGGTGTATACAGAAAAATATATTTATTTAAATGCTCATTACCTTCTTTTGTATTCTTCTTATTATACTCAACTAAGCTTTCAAACTGAATTATCATCTGATCATTATCAGACTTCCCTACAGACGAATTTGCTACAATAACTGTGACCCCAATGGTCAATAGTAGAATTGATAAAAATATTTTTTTCATGTAATTAGTTTTTATAGGCCTTTTTAATTAATACATTCTTAAATGCAAGTATTAGATCTTCTTTATGAGCAGTATAAATTGATTCATTTGAATCTCCATTCTTCTTTTTCACACTTAATTCATTAGTAACTACAGATCCCGCTTCTGTCAATATTTCAAGGAATACTTTTGCTCGGCTGAGTTTATCTTGAATATTTGCTGGAGTCGGATCACTAATGCTTTGATATCCCAAATCTAAACTTGTCACAGCTCTACAGAAATCAAATTGTAGAATAGTCTCTATGTAGTAGGATTCGAGATCATTTTCATCAAAGATTGGAGTAGAAACCTCCTGCTCGAATACTGATACTTTTTCTGGGCTTTCTAAACCACTATTACTTTGACTCCAAATTCCCATTAATGCATCTACATCATCATCAAATTGAGTTTTGTATTTATCATTATTAAGATCATAATCCGCTTCTAAGGTTGACATATCATTACACATCCCATCAACTACCGCTACCTCATGTATGAAATAAGGAATGAAGTCTGATAAACTTAATAGTATAGCCTCTATTTGATCATCAAGATCATCTTTACATTTTTTCAACACAGCCGAAACTTTTTCAATATCAAGTTTTATTTGAGCTAATTGAGCATCTGAAGGTTTAGGAGTTGCCTCTGATAGACTAATTAATTCCTCAAGTAATATAGAATTGTCTTTTATACATTTAATAGTGAGTGGATCACCTAAATGACCTATTTCTTCTATTAAATCTTCAATATTTTCGAGTATTGGAATTAATTCTTCTAATACTTCGCTAAAAGTAGTTAATACCCCAATAATTGAATCAAGGGATCCATTAATTGCATCACTTAAATCATCACCTAATATCGCTAAACCAAATCCATCAACTTCTATAAATCCATCAATCATCTGTCGATCCGAACTAACAACTATATTTTCAAATTTCACATTTATACGAGCCTGATTAAAAAATGGCACTTTTATGTAGCCTTTTCCTTTAAACTTCCCAAAAGATCCTGTAGATGCCTTAACATTGATTTCAAAATCTGATGCAATAAAAGTCTCGCCAGAAACAAGTTGTGGAAGTAATGAATATGTAGATAAATCGACTTCATCCAGTTCCACTCCACAGATAATAGGATTATCTCCAAATGGAACATCAATATCAAAAGTGGACACTTGTGGTGTTCCATTCTCACAATGCGCTGTTATAGTAATCGTATAGTTATATCCTCCTTGCAGGTTGCCTATTACTATAGGTGATACTGGAGCTACGTCACCCCCCCCATCGACATCATCTTGACCATTGTCAACCTCCACAGTAATATTACTATATCCACTTAAGTCACTTGCAAAATATACATAGAAATCGTTTCCATTTTGTAAACCAGCTATTTCACTTTCCAAGGTGGACAGTTCTAACGCTGGACATGGACAATCATCTATATCCGCTACTAAGCCCGAAGTTGGCATTACATTCCAATCTTCTGGACAAGGATCAATAGCATCACAGAAGCCATCATTATCTTCATCAGGATTTGCTTCGCCTTCGCACTCACAATCTGCGTTCCATTTATCATGATTAGTACATTCGTTACCATCATCACATGGATCACCAGGAGATACAACAACGGGTTGTTCATTAACCTCAACCGAGCATTGAGGCATTACACCATTATCATATGTACATACAAGACCAGAAGGTAAAGTTACAGTGCCAGTATATGGGTTTGCAATTTGATTTACGGTATATGTAAAATCAGGATACTTTATTGATCCATCTATATCTATAACAAAATTTGAAGCATTAGACTCTAATTCAAATAGTGGTGTATCAAATATTATTGTACCAGACAAGTCACTCAAATCTATTTCCACCCCGGGTTCCAAATCCCAGAATATATCTTTTCCTTCAAACCTCGTAGGGCAAGGAAGTGAAGAAGGCTCTCCTCCACCTAAACTGCATGATTGATGATCTGAATAAATAATATTTACTTGACCAAGATCAGTAGTTTGAGTTCCAATAAAATTATCTGATTCATACACAACCTCTGTATATAGTTCTCCAGTCTCTTCGTCTATTACTTCTCTAGTGAAAGCAACAACTAAATAGCCCACTTCAAAACCAGTAACGGGGGTTTCCTTAATTTGTACTGCCTGAAAAGTTATCGGCTCTGGATAATCACCTTCTGATAAGTTATCCGTATAAAATCTAAGAACCAATCCTAAATCATGCACGATCTCAAATTCATCCGGACAAATCGGCTTAAACGGCGGATCAATACAATCCGGCAACCCATTATCATTATAATCCATAGGAAGATCTCCTTCATACTGCCCTCCAATATCCAACGGATCCCCATCAGGTATCCCTGGACATACATCACAGCCCACTAGCGTACGGATCTCTCCAGGAGGAGTATCCGCAGTAGCAAGATTACCTATAGCATCAACTTCAACGATTGGTGTATCACCGCACGTAGCGCATCCATAGATATCCTTTTCAATTTCTACATCTTCACCGTTAACTTCTATTGTTTCTGTATTAGTTTGAACAAACTCATATTCACAATCCTCACAATCATATACTCCATCATCATCACTATCGATATATACACCAGCGCACTCACAGTCTTGTGTAATCACATCATCATAGGTACATGAGTTACCATCATCACAGACATCTCCTGGTCCGGATGGTGTGCCGTAGCCTTCTTTGTTGGCTACTACTATTATTGTTTCATCATTATCCTCATTATCATCATCCGCATAAGTCTGTAGTAATTCGTTTGCTTCATCTTGTGTAGCGGCAAAATTGACACCGTCACAAAGATCTATGCAGTCTGGTACTCCATCACCATCAGAATCTAGGGTGTCATCGAATTCGGCATAGCCTTCTTCATTAGGATCTGTGATTGGGTTTCCATTTTCATCTTCTGCTGGTGCACATACATCTATGATATCACAAACTGTATCCCCATCACTATCAATGGTCTCTGACGGCTCTCCATTGGGTAGCATCTGTTGCTCACAGCTACAAGGCACTGCACCTTCTGGATTGTATGGGTCATAATTTTGATTTGAGACTATGCCAAATATTGCGCATGGATCAGAGCCATTAGGTGGACATTCTACAAAGTGGAAGCCAGGCAAACTTTGTGGGTTTCCTTCAGAATCATAAACCAGATCTCCATCTTCGTCAACAACAGCATTGTCTATATCTGTAGTACATTCGTCACCTATGACTATTGGGTCTTTACATCGGTCATCAACTAAATTGATCGCCTGCGTTTCTTTAACGATACAATTACAACTACAGTCTAATTCAAAATAGACGTAACATTTTTCAAGTCCTGAGTAAAAATGCCCAGCTTCATTGTAGTCCGTTTCATCAAGTAAATAGCCATCTTCTTGGGCATCAGCAAAGCACCCTGACACTACAGGATTATTACTGTCATCAGGATTAGATCCGACGAGGACTCCAGGATTTACTGTGTAAAGGAGCATATTGAGAATTGTTGCTCTTTCTTTCATTTCTTCTTCATTGTATGGTTGTCCAGTGAGGCAGTTTTCACAAATATATTCACCCCAACCTTCAGTACTGAAAATCCAACTATTATTGTTCCAAAATTTAAAAGGATTCCCATCGATCCATATATTTTTATGACATGGATCTGGATCCAACATATCTACGATACCGTCACCATCGTCATCATATTTGTCAGGGTACCCAGCTAATTCATTGGCAAGAAGCGGAAATGGTAAATAAGCTAACATATCCATATTAATATCTCCTCCTGTTGTTATTAGTTTTTCGCGTAATACAGTATTAAGGAGAGCTAAATCATTGATCATTACCTTATCTGAAGCGCATGATAAAAAATCAACTATAAAATCACAGTAAGGAATATCGCTAGGTTCGCAATCCACAGATATCTCATCTTCCTTGCAATCAGGGATTCCATCATTATCAGAATCTAGATAGTCAGGATAACCAGGACATTGATCCAGTGGATCACATACCATATCATTATCAGAATCTATGAAAGTACCAACACAGTTGCAGTTTTCATCATACTGATCATTGATTGTACAATCCCAGCCATCGTCGCATGAGTAAGAATTTGAGCCACATGTAAAAAGTTTACTAGCCCAGATACTACCGCTAATTGTGCGACAGGTAAAAGTAATTTTCACAGGTTCAAAATTTGATTTAATACTAACTTTTCCATCTATATCGGTGGCAAAATCAACAATAATATTAGGATATGCCTGTGTGAGATCATTTATGAAATTAGGAATAAATGGATTTTGTACCATAGGCCCATTAAAGAAATTAGTGCCATATGGAAAATTGAATCCAAAGCTATTTTCATCAATTAGTCCAATCATTTCAAACCAAATTCTCCAAACCACCATATCTTCAGTGCATGCATCGGTATTAGTAATAAAAGTATAATCAGCTGAACACCCTTCATCAACAGGTTCACACTCTTGCAGGAAATTAATCTCATCCCCTTTATCATTGACTGCATATAAAAATTCTATGTTCGTACCAGTGATTGTCAAATTATATGTTGAATATGACACACCCCCCACGACATAGCCATTATAATAAAACCAGTTTTCAATATAATTGACCAACTCTTCAGCTTGATCAACATCACACAGCCATCCAAAATCAAAAGTAGATGCCGAAAAAGGAACATCTCCTAAGCTCTCTACTGTACCATTAGGTAATCGGATAAATAAATCTTTGATCTCCATACATCCGAAAAAATCACCATCACTAATGTATGGAGTTAGGTCTAGAACATAATTGCATACAGTAGCGCCACATAAAACATCATCACACCCATCAGGTATACCATCATCATCAGCATCTAGATTATCATCATACAATACATTATACCCCTGCTCTGCCGGTAAATTTTCTGGACAAATATCCTCATCGTCACAGACTCCATCTTCATCTCTATCATTTGACTCTAGCACTATACATTTGCAATCATTATTATCATAACTGGTGTATGTCATAGTAGCACACACATCAGGAGAGTCACATGGTTCTCCGACTATGCAATCAGCATCTTCTGTGACAACCTCATATATACATCCTCCTTCACATGTTACAATTGCTTTGAACCCAACTCCAATATGAGGTACAGGACCGAATTTCATTTCACTATAATTTAGATTTATCCCCCAATCGCCTTCTAATTCATAATTACTATTATATGCTTGTGTCTTTACAACCACACTCGTAACTTTACAATCGCCATCATAGGGAGCAAATCTTACATAGTACCCATCAAAGGCCTTTGTATCTTCACACTTCTCCATATCAAATCCTGCATCACCGGCATAGAGTGTTATAGTGCTCCCATAATCTTTACCATTGATAAAGAGGATATTTCCTTCGGTTCCACATGCATTACAAAAACTGTCATCATAAGTCGTACTGGTCGTGAATGAATGTCCATTATACACTGCCCACTTCTGTAGATCATATGCTAATCTGTTAAGATCTTTTAGCGTATAAGGAATATCAATGTCTTGACCGTAATAGCTGCAGTTATCTTCAATACAATAAGGAAAATGAAAAAAGTTGTCTTCAAAATCCCCAAGTTCAGCTTTATAATTTTTAGTACTATTGATGTAGGTACCGTTTATCACCAGGGCATAGATCTTATCATCATCTTTAAATTGCGCACAATAATTATATACAGTTTTAAATGCAGGTTCGGTGTCATAAATCAGGGCTGGTGGTTGATCACAACATAGTTCTTCTCCACTTGCTGATATCTGTGTAATTTCGCTTGGACAATCTATACAATCCGGTATACCGTCCCCATCTTCATCGGGGTGCTGTATTGGATTATCTATGATACATTGACAATAAGCATCTAAGTATCCATTATAGACAAGGGTATTGTCACATTCATCCACAACAGGGCAAGATTCACCAATTACACATCCTCCGTCGACAGGATTGGTGTAAGCCTCTGCAGTACATACTCCACATGTTATCGTGACACTATATACACCAGCGAGTGAAGGTACTTGTATAGAGCTAGAGATCTCTCCTGTGTTCCATTCATATGTTGGTTCTCCACCACATTCTTCTGATAAAGTGGCTTCCAGTGTAAATGGGTTAGCTAAGTCTTCACAAGGGTCAGGGTTGTAGAAATATTTATTTACAAAATTATTACCACCCCATACAAAGGTCATACTTTGGAGGATTGTCGGTAGATCTACATTTCCATAATGTACAGGCCCTTTTATATCTTGGTATTCCGGCACTTCACCATTCTCAGTATCAATTAATAAGTAATCTAAGCAACCGCCTGAAATAGGATTTGTACTAAGATATAAGTCTCCTTCTCCTATCTCATCAAGATATACAGCTATATCATTAATATATATTTGTGGCAACAATTTAGGTAGTGTTCTATCTATCAAGTATGGGAAATTAAATCCATCAATTTCATTGTTAGATGCATTCAGTAATTTGGGTTGACCATTGTCAATGATAGATATAGATTGTAAGTATACATCTATCGTCACTTCAGGATCAATAAATATAGGATCATTCAATAACAAGCAATAAGAACATGATTCGTTACTTGTCTCTATATTGATCGAAGCGGTCAAGTCGTCACAATTCACATCTGGATCGCAAGCATCTGGGATACCATCACCATCAAGATCAATGTTATCATCGCCTAATGGACAATCGTCATCGGCATCACAGAATCCATCGCCATCACTATCAGGGAGCGGTAGCCCTACACAATTACACTCCTCGTCGTAAGTGAAATTGATGGTACATAACTCATCTTCTGCACAAGGAGAACCAAAAGTACATTCTTCACAATTGTTTCCATAAACGCCTGTATATGTACAACCATCCATACAAGTTGCTGTCACCTCTAGACAATAAGCTAGGTACCCGTTATTATTGTAAGGTATATATGCCGTATGAGATTGAGTGCCATCGCTCCATGTATAGGTAGGTAGTATAGTGGTAGTATTACCCTCTTCATCTACAATCTCAGTCTCACAATCTACGATAGCTGTGATATTCGCTCCAATAGCTATTAAACCATCATCATTACACTCTGTGTTAAAAGGAAAAGCTAGTTCTTCGATAAAATCATTGTATCCGTTAATCGCAACAAATTCAATGGTTGAGTTTGTTACATAAAAAGCATTTGTTACAAAACAATCTAATTGGATATCATTTACATTTCCTACGTAAGCAGAACTCTCTTCTCCCAGCCATGTTGATATATGACTTGCCATTGTAGAAACAGTAGGAAGACCATTACAAGAAATAGTGCCATTACTGATGCAATATGGAAAATCAAATCCTTGGCTATTAAGACCTTTATTGAGCTGAAATGGGGAACCGTCTTCTAATATTACGTCAACAGAAGTGATCACAAACTTAGAATACACAGTAAATGATGGTAGACAAGCATCGTAATCGCAAGAAGATTTATAAACTATATCTTCTGTAAAAGTAAAACCTAAATTTTCAATATTAGTCCCATGACATTCACAATTCTTTTGTACCTCGTCATTCTCAGTACAGTCTAGCCCATCATTACAAGGTAGACCAACCAAACATCCATTGGTATTATAATATGCTGTATAAATACAAACACCACAAGTGATAATCACACTATATGTTTCTGTCTGAGTAGGCACCACTATGTTTTGAGTAGTACTACCATCGCTCCATTCATATGAAATATCATACTCACAAACTGGTATACTAGCTGTAAGTGACACTTCATTATACACAGAGGTAGAAGATACATTTATTTCAGCTTCTT
>JBLHWH010000149.1:0-16736 GCA_047628935.1 Halioglobus sp.
GTTTGGCTTCTAATACATTTTGATACCAACGTTTCTTTCCATTCTTACTTTTCTTATAGGGACAATTGGGATAGGATTCCTTATCAAAGGGATATACTCCACTTCCATCTACGGCGATATTGAAATATCTATCCAGCAAACGAAACTTATGTAAGGTGCGCTTGTCTAGTATATATTTGATGATTTGGCGACGACAAGACTCTAAATGTTTTACTTCCAATTTATTCATCACATTACTGACTGTATCCATATGAGGTAGCTTTAGTCCAAATAATGCCTTGTAATTAGATCTAAATTGTTGTTCTTCACTATCCTCGTTCATTTGATTACGAGAGCCTTCCTTAAATAAAAATAGAACTATTGCTGGTAATATAATTTCTGACATCCGATACTCCGCTCGATTACCTCGATAATCAGGTATATGGTCAAATATGTCTTTCCAATCAGGAATAAAGTGGTCAATAGTTTGTCTAATCCTTCTCAAAAGCAAGTAGCGTGGAGATTTTTGTGACTTCTTTAATACTTAAATTCTCCGATGCTTGCGTCGGAGTCATAAAAAGATGTTTTTGCATAAAAACGCCTTATCACAAAAAAGATCCGAATACCGACCTTTAGGTTGGAAAAATTTTGGCGAATGCTCCATCCGCTTGCGGTGGGGTAGTCAAAATTTAGGATCTTTTTTACTCTCTTTGTCAAAGATTTAGCCTTGGCAAGTTTTCTTTTTTTTACCCTTATTCATAATATTATGTTTTTTGCAAATATATAAATAGCTGTAAACTTATTTTTTGCAGCTGTTTATAATTTGCTCTATATCAGGTTATTATAGTTTGACTTTGAATCGCTGTTTATTGAGGGCTTTACCAATGATCCCGCTGAGACAGTTAACAGAAATCTAAAGCGGTTAATTGGTGTATCATACGGAATCAGAGATCTTGACTATTTCTATTTTTGGCTCAATAACATCAATTCTAGCACATCAATTTAGGACTTAGCCCATCGATGAACTGTATCGTGATATTTATGAATACACATATTGATTCAAAGATAATAGTAAAGCGTTGTGCATCAGGTGTTTGCTATGTAAGTCAGCTTTATATTTGTATGTATATCATTTGAAATAACACACTATAATGGATCTGTTAGGATCAATTCTTTACAAATGTTTGGGTATAATCCCCATCTGTCGTCTTAAGAAGTAAAATATAAGTGCCCGCCGCAAATGAGCTAATATCAATGTTTGAATCTGAAAGGTCAGATTTTTCTAAATATTTAGCACCATCAATACCAAAAATCAATAATTGCTGAATTGTATTTACATCTATGTCAACAGTGATATATTCACTAGAAGGATTAGGGTATATATTGATGCTCTCAGTGAGTGCTTCTTTCGTTGAACTTATTATGGTGCTATTGATGAAGTACCCTATCTCTTTGCCTTCTCCAAGAGAATAGATAACCTCACTATCACCGTCACCGTCAAGGTCATCAGCGTGCACGCAACTTGCTCTGGTTGCTGAAGCATAGACCATAGTGGCACTTCCTTGAAAAGCAGTACCTAAATTTTTGAGATAAGAGATGGTACTGGCGTTGTCATCCGCCATACATATTTCTGGATTACCATCTAAGTCAAGATCTTTGAAGTATACAGTATTGATTTGTGAGTTGGTGATAATAAAGAAGATACGCTCAGGAATAGTAAATGTTCCGTCGGAATTATATGAGAATGTAGCAATCATTGATGCTGAATTCCTGGTCGCTACGACGAAGTCATACCTGCCATCCTTATCGTAATCTGCAATTGTGAGTGATTGTGCACCATTAAGGTTTTGGGCTATAGAACTAGGGCTTCCAAATGATCCATTTCCTAAATTTTCCATCATCCATATTTGGTCTCCAATTAAATCAGTTGAAAATACATCCAGATCACCATCATCATCAATATCAAATGGCAATAAACAATCGATTCTACTGCCTTCACTGGATAAGATTACCCTCGGGTCAAATGATCCATTTCCAGTATTTTCATAATAAGCAATTAAATCTGTAGCAAAACTCTGATATAGATTAGCCAGCACATCCAAATCACCATCTCCATCTAAATCTGCAGTAATCACATCTCTTGATTTATTACCAGAATCAATTATGTTTTTAGGTGAGAAAGTATTATTGCCCAAGTTTTTATACCAAGAAATATTACCATTACCTTCTGAAGAAGATACTATATCAGTAAGTCCATCAGCATCTAAATCCGCAGTATGAGCTGAAGAAAAGTTAGCACCTGGAGTACTTTCTAAAGTTACAGTACTGTACAGATGATTACCCAGATTAATAAAAAGGAGAAGATTGGTTTCTGTACATCCTATGAGATCATTGAGGCCATCATTATTGATGTCAGAAGCAAATACTTCGGAGGCTTCATCTATTCCAGAATATACAACAACCTGCTCAGAAAACTGCGCAGACAAGATTACGATTTGTGAAATCAATACAGCAAACGTTAGGATATAATTTTTCATGTTCTTTTGGTTTAAAGTTAAAATTAAGTGGTAATTTATTTACCAGACAATATTAGTATAATTATTCTGTATAAAGCAACTAATACTGTTTAATTGAATCAATCACATTAAATAATTATAAAACAAGGAATAGAAGAACTGAGAAGTCTATTTTAATAGCGGGTACATATGTGGAAGAAATATCAGCAAATCCCTTAAATGTGGCTAGAATCCCTATACATGAGCGCGGAGCGAATGGAGTATCATTCTACTGAAGCTAGCATCTCAATTGTAGGAGATATTACAAATGGAAATGATCTCTTTTTTGGTACTGATAAAGATCAAGGATATCATTTTAATGGATCTATAGCTGAAGTCGGACTCTGGGATGGAATTCTATCTGCTCAAGAAATTTCAGATTTTGCCTGTGATACTATCTCAAATATCCACCCTAGCTATATGGACTTGGTTGGATATTGAAAAATGAATAAAGGCATAGGTGCTGCACAAGTTCAAGACCAATCATCAAATAGTAATATTGTTACCATCAATGATGCATCATGGTATGTGCCGGATACAATGTGGATAGATGACTATACGAATAGATCAAGAATAGAAGCCCTTTCTATTACTGCACTAGCTCACTTATGTGTGCTTATTGATACCTCGTGGAGCCTTGAAGGACAGAGTTGGGTAGTGGATTGCATTTACAATGATAAAGATTGTACTAACTCAGGATACAATACGTGGATAGGGTCGAGTATAAGTTATTGGCATAATGTAAATCATTGGAGTAGGGGCATAATTTTCCAGTTATGTGATCGTATCATAATCCCGAGTGGATTTATTGTAACTATTTAGGCTAATCTGACGGCTGTCTGTAAGTCGATCAGATTAGAGGTAGTAGTGAACTTATTGTTGGGGATGGGGCTTCGCTAGAGGTGGGAGAGGATTGATATTTCTGTTTAGATCTAATATACAAGGCAAACGTTTTCCTTTATTGACATGACATATCTATCATACTTTGTTTTTTAATCTCCTATACGTTTTGCTCTCAAATAACTTTCATTCAAAAAGGATATCCCGATGCTTAGGTCGGAAAACTAATTTTCGTGTAGCGCTTTTGTGAGCGTGATACCCCGTCCGCTTGCGTCGGGGTGGTTCATTATGCTGAACATAACCTGATCCCAAATATATTAGTAACGTTGATTTTGCTCCACATCCTGTAAGAGGAAAGGTTTATTATTCTTAGATTCAAGCTATAGAATATTCAAATTTGGATGGGTTTAATTTTTTGGAATTGTACAGCGTTTATCCTTTTGATAAGCTTTCAAAAGGATAGCCAAGCTCAAGTACAATTTTCTATTTATGACCAATTGAACTACTAAAGGCAATCATAATTCAATTGGGGTTCACTGCATAAAAAACTAAAGCCGCATACAGCACACACGCCCAATTGAATTGGTCGCAACTCTAAAGGCAATTCCAATTCATGCACTTATTAGTTAATGAGACTTTAGTCTTGATTCTTAGATATTTAAAGCACAAAAATAACCCACTGGAAGAATAGACGATCCTCATCTACCACTCCACATCAACATAAATATCTGATAACAAAAATGATTCTGAGATAGATTCGATTTCCACTCTATCTTCCAGGCTCCGTAGTGTTTTTAGAATCCATGTATTGTCGTTGTCTTTCGTGAAATTTTCTACCATTACAAACTCAGAATCAATTAAAATGTATTCTTTTAATGAAGGTATATCTCTGTAGAGTGTTAATTTGCCAACCTTGTCATAGTCTTTGGTAGAAGGTGATAATACTTTCACTATCACAGATGGATTGAGTGCGGTATCGAATGAGACATTTGCCTTTTCTACCTCCTCACAGAAAATAGAGAGGTCAGGATAAGTAAACAAAGAATTAGTGGGAATATGAACTCTAAGGTCGCTACCGAATGGTCGACATTTTTTGCCTTTAAGCACAATTCCAAATTCAGTTACTTACAATTCTATTATGATTGAGAGATGCACCGCTCATAGCGAAGACTTCCTCTTTGTAGTATTCATGTTTTTCCTGCGACTTGATTTCCATTTCTAGATAGTCGTCTATACTTACCTTTTAGATTTGCTACAGACATAGGATCTATGTTTATTTACTAATATAGTCTATTTAGATTGGCGTTCGCAAAGGATGTTTTGCAGGACTCTATCTAGAGAAATTTTACCGAACCAAATTTTCTGTCAACAAATCTTCATCTAGTGCTTCCAAGTGAAATTGTAATGGGGCTAGGTTTATTAGTAAGCGGTGTTATACAGTGTAAGAAGATGCAATATTTCGCAAATGCCTCACTCGTCAATATTAAAATCTAATTTATGACAAATGGCAATCTTTTTGATATGTTAAACTTCTCCTACTCGACACCAATTTTAAAAAAAAACAATGTACACCAATTTCTAGTATCATCTTATGAGATAAAACATTCGACACACCTTTTTACTATAGCGTTCTTAAAGAAAATTGAAGAGATTTGGTTACTTTTTTTCAGAATGGGTATAAAGAGACATATAGAGTTGCTTTAAAACAAAATGAGAAAAAGCTTACTTCGCTTCTAAGAGATTATTTGAGTTTGTTAGATAGCCCTGTAACGGCTAAGAGTGGATTTCTGTGAATACTATCACACGTATTAAAATATTATTTTAAAAGCTAGATAGATTTACGGATTATCGTCAATTAGACTCCATGGATTGTGGACCCACGTGCTTACGCATGGTAGCTAAGACTTATGGCAAATCATATACACTGCCTTTTCTCCGGGAGAAATGTTATATAGACAAAGCGGGCGTAAGCCTCAAAGGGATCAGTGAAGCCGCCGAATTGATCGGATTAAGAACCCTTGCTGTCAAAGTCCCAAATTTTGGCAAAAGAGATGAGCCGTCACTTTCAGAAGCTCCAACGTCTACGACCTTACATTGGAATCAGAATCATTTTGTGGTCATGTATAAGATCAGCAGGACCCATGTGTGGATTGCTGACCCCGCTGATGGCAACCACCAACTAACCATCGAAGACTTTGAAAAATCATGGTGCTCTGAAGGTAAGAATGGAATAGCGCTACTAGTAGAACCGTCTAATGAATTCTATGCTCAAGATCTGGATGAGGGTGAACAAAAAGGATTTAGTTTTCTATTCCAATACTTGAGACCGCATAAAAAGCTGATGTTTCAGCTCATCATTGGGCTTCTCTCAGGGACGGTATTTCAGTTGATCTTTCCATTCCTTACGCAGAGTTTTGGTTGATATTGGGATAGGCACCAAGAACCTTAACTTTATATACATTGTATTAGCGGGTCAGTTGCCACTCTTTTTAGGCTCTACAATGGTTCGCTTTATCCAAAGTTGGATTTTGTTGCATATCAGCGTCTGTATCAATGTCAATCTCATAGCTGATTTTTTGATTAAGTTGATGCATTTACCCTTAGGCTTCTTTGATTCTAAGAATACAGGAGATCTATTACAAAGAATTGGAGACCATAAGCGGATAGAATCATTTTTGACCAATTCGAGCCTTATTGTCTATTACCAATCTTATTGTTTTTGGTATTGTACTAGCGATATACAGCACTACTATATTTTTGATATTCCTTGTTTCCTCTATTTTATACATCGGGTGGATCTTCTTTTTCTTAAAAATGAGAAAGGAAGTGGATTATAGAGCATTTCAACAACTATCTGACAATCAAGATTCGCTGATCGAAATCATACAAGGGATGCCAAAGATCAAACTCCAAGGCAGTCAGCTCAAGCGAAGATGGAAGTGGGCAGGGATCCTAGCAAAACTGTTTCGCACACAGATGAAAGCACTAAGCATATTCCAGTAACAAGATGCTGGATCACTTTCGATCAATCAACTGAAGGATATATTAATTACCTTTTTCGCTGCCACTTTAGTGCTAGAAGGAGAAATGACCCTAGGTATGATGCTGGTTATACAGTATATTATCGGCCAGCTCAATGGTCCATTACAACAGTTGATAGGCTTTATCAGGTCCGCACAAGATGCAAAAATTAGTCTAGAAAGATTATCTGGGATACACGGTACAGAAAACGAAGAAAAAGTAGAAGAGCAAAAGCTTCGAGAAAATCCTGATGGAGATATCGTTATTAGGAATCTAACATTTCAATACACTCCAATCTCCGATGAGGTATTAAAGGATATCAGCTTCACCATCCCAAGAGGAAAAACAACAGCAATAGTAGGAACAAATGGAAGTGGCAAAACAACATTAATAAAGCTCCTCCTAGGCTTCTATGATACAAACAAAGGATCAATCAAAGTAGGAGGTCAAGAACTCAATACGATCTACAAAAAAGTATGGAGACAGCAATGTGGTGTAGTAATGCAAGAAGGATTTATCTTCTCTGACACTATTGCCAATAACATAGCGGAAAGCGATGATAGTACTAATATTGGAAAGGTACTATCAGCTGCAAGCAAAGCCAATATTATTGAATTTATTCAAGATTTACCGCTTGGACTAAACACCATAATAGGATCAAAAGGTAATGGCGTAAGCTAAGGTCAAAAGCAAAGATTATTCATAGCTAGAGCAATCTATAAAAACCCAGAGTTCTTATTGTTCGATGAAGCTACAAACTCTCCCGACGCCAATAATGAAAGGGTAATAATGAATAACCTTAATAAATTCCTAAAAGATAAAGCTGCAATAGTAGTAGCGCACAGATTGAGTACTGTAAAAAACGCAGACCAGATCATAGTCCTAGAAAATGGAAGAATAGTAGAAGTCGGGAAACATAAGAAGTTGGTAAGCAGAAAGGTAAGTATTATGAGTTAGTTATGAATCAATTGGAACTGGGAAGTTAATTGTCTAATTGATGAATTATTGAATGAGATAGAAATTATAACAACAAGGTTTGGATAAGTACAGGGTTAATTATTGCCTTATTCAGTTTAGAATTTTGAGTTTCTATTTTCTGTTAAAAATTCTAAAGTGTTTGAGGATAAAAAAATTAAATGTATGCAAGGGGCTGATAACCAACAAGAAGAATTAGTAATTAATGACTTTATTCCGAGTTTTTAGTATTTAAGAAAATAGGAATTCAAAATACGTTAAGAACTGAATAAAGCTTGGGTTTTGTTTCTTTTTGCCAAGAAAAAGAAAGCTGTCAGCAGACAAATATGGGTGGTGATAAATGAGAATAATATAAAACTATGAAATAAAATGCCTTTAGAAAATAACGATATAAATTTTAGCTATCAGCCTGCGGCTAGCACTCAAATGGAGATTAGAGACCTCATCGGTAATCCTCTAGGATGGTTATCAAGATCAGGTATCATGATGGTGGGAATAGTAACCGCTATAAAACGGGCGCCTACTTCTTCAAATACCCTGATAAATTGACAGGGCAAGGTATCTTAACTTCAGCTACCCCTCCGATAGAGATCATAAGTCGCTCTACAGGATATATAGAAGATATACATTATAATGAGGGTGGTCAGATCAGTAAAGGAGGCGCTATCCTCTATATAAATAGCACAACAGATCAAGGGCAACTGTCAGAACTAGAAGCATGGATACAGAAATATGAAAGTATAAATGATCCTAGTAAAACACTGAATCTATCATTTGTAGATGACCTGCAACTAGGAGCTGTACAAGGCGAATACGCGGGTCTCCAATTAAAATACAATGAACTCCACCAAACACTTAAAGAAGGAGTAGTCTTTCAACAAATCGATAATATTAGTAGAGGAATAGCAAAAGTAAAAACGCTTAATCAATCGCAGGAGAGAGCAAAAGTGATCTATGCAAAAGAGCTGGCGCTGAGAAATAAAGATTACGCAAGAAATGAAAGGCTAAAAAATGATGGTGCAGTAAGTGAACTAGATCTAGAACGTGCAAAAACAGTCCTACTCCAAAAAGAAAGACAATATGAAGGAATGAATAACACTATCATCTCCAACACGATAAGAATAGAACAACTAGAACTTGAAAAACTAAAACTGCAAGAGCAAAGATCTAATACAATAAAGCAATACACATTTTCCATATCAGAAACGATAGCTAGAATAAGGTCATCAATCAAAAATTGGAATAATACCTACATCATAGAAGCACCAATAGATAGCGTACTGACATTGGGAAAAGACATCACACTCAAACGGAATCTAAAGCGGGGTCAGCTGATAGGCTATGTCATGTCCGAACACAGTGAACAACAATATATATCAGCCCTCTATCCTAGTAATAATATAGGTAAAGTAGAGATCGGCCAGAAAGCGATACTGAAGTTTGACGCATATTCACATAAAGAGTATGGTGTAATACTATCACAAGTAGGAGAGATAAGCAAAGTTCCAGAGATGGATGAGAAAGGTGAACCAATGTATGAACTCAAAACCCCAATCGATAACCAACTAATTACCGACTATGGAAAAAAATAGCGCACAAAGCTAATATGACAGTAATAGCTGAAGTAATCACAGAAGATAAGACAGTATTCGCAAGGGGATTTAATCAGTTTCTATCATTGGTAAATCAACAAGATATTTAATCACGTACGCAAAGTAAACTAAGGAAAATGACTTTTATAGAAAAAATACAAGCAATTGAAAAGGTAGATTCTCTACTAAAAAGAAATTCAACAGGTAATGCTAATGAATTAGCTCTGAAATTATTATCACTAATAAGTGATAAATAAAATTAAAATTATGCCAGAATTAAATGAAAAGTTAAGGGCATCTCTAAAAACTAAAATCATTTTTTTTACTATGAAAAAGGTGATATTAGAGTATGGTAAAGATCTACAAGAGGCAACGAGACTACGGATTCTTCGATCAAGACATACGACTAAGTAAGTTAAGTAAGCTTGGGGATCCATTAGAACGGCTAAGTGCCGTAGTTGATTTTGAGATATTCCGCAACATATTAGAAACACAGCTCACCAAACCCTCAAAGGGTAAAGGAGGAAGACGTCCATATGATTATGTATTGATGTTCAAGATATTAATACTACAGCGCTATTATAATTTATAAGATGATCAGACAGAATATCAAATAAACGATCGGATGAGTTTCATGCGGTTCTTAAACTTAACCATATCAGATGACATACCAGATAGCAAGACGATCTGGTATTTTAGTGAACGATTAACTGATTTAGGCATAGTTAAAGAACTGTTTGACATATTTACAAGCTCATTGGAAGATTTAGGTTTGATCATCAATGAGGGAAAAATAGTAGATGCAAGTTTTATAGAAGTACCTAAACAAAGGAATAGTAGAGAGAAGAACAAACAAATCAAGGAGGAACAAGGGGGTGAGCTATGGAACGATAAACCAAATAAAAAGCGTCAAAAAGATATAGATGCACGGTGGACAAAGAAAAATCATCAAAATTACTTTGGCTATAAAAATCACGCAAAGGTAGACAGTAAAAGTAAACTGATAGATAGTTATTTGGTTACGGATGCTTCAGTTCATGACTCTCAGACCCTAGATGTATTACTAAGTCCAACCGACCGTGGGCAAGATTTCTATGCAGATAGTGCATACGTTGGGCAATCAACAATACTGAAAAAACATGGAGTACAGGATAAAGTACACGAAATGGGGTACAAGAATAACCCATTAACAGATAAGCAAAAGAAAAGAAATACTGAAAAGTCCAAAGAACGAGTAAGAGTAGAGCATGTATTTGGCTTCATGGAAAATAGCATGAATGGAATGGGAAGTAAAAAAGATCCTAAATTTTGACTACCCCACCGCAAGCGGATGGAGCATTCGCCAAATTTTTTCCAACCTAAAGGTCGGTATTCGGATCTTTTTTGTGATAAGGCGTTTTTATGCAAAAACATCTTTTTATGACTCCGACGCAAGCATCGGAGAATTTAAGAATTAAAAAAATAGGAATAAATCGTGTAGAAACCGTAGTTGGACTAATGAATCTAACCTATAATATGTTTAGAAAAATTCAGCTGACAAGCTAAATCAAGAGATAAGACTGCCTAGCGCAAGAACGAAAATAACATATATCTCTGAATATCAATAATTTATGAAATAGTTGAAAGAAATGTAAAAATTGATGTACTGAAAAAACAAAAAAATGAAAACGCGAAAAGCGCCATTAAACGGAAATAGGAGTTTTTAGAGGTTGCCTTAAGTCTATATTCAAAGTTTAATCCACTCTTTTTCTAAAATCTATTAGGGGGGCAGCTTGCAAGAATAGGGGGGGCAGCTTGGCGAGAATATACAGTAGTAAGATAGATTTATTATTCTTAGATTCAAGCTATAGAATATATGTATTGAAATGAGTCTATTGAAGTTTTCGAGATGGACAGTGTTTATACTTTTGATAAGCTTTCAAAAAGATATTCTAGCTCAAGTACAAGTTTCTATCTATGATTCATTGGATAATAAACCAATTACATTTGCACATGTCATCTACGAAAATACCTCCTTTCAAGATTATACTAATATAGAGGGTCAAATAGAACTGCCTACAGGAGTGAATTATTGTTATATTTCATGTCTGGGATATGAAACGATTTATATCAATGTGAATGATTATCTATCTAGTCCAATTTACTTAATTATAAGCTCCTATTCACTTCAGGTAATATCGATAGAAGGTAAAAAGTTAGATATTTATAAGGATATAGAAAAAGTAAGAAAAAAATTAAAGAATGCGAAATCTCACAAATTTATATCTACTAAGACGACCTTCGATTTGATTTATAATGATAACTCCATAGGGTTGGGTGAAGTATATTGTAGAGATGAATTAGTTGAGAAAAATGGCTTTGGAGAGACTGAAAGGTTACACTCTAATTATAGCTTCGATCCTAATAGATTATTTTTAAATGTTGATAGATTAATCAAGAATGTAAACCCTACAGAGAAATTGGGTTTACTTCATTTGCTTAATAGCGGTAAAATCAAAAGAAAAACAACTGAACTTACATTAGTAGAAGAGTGGGATAGCTTATATATAGTTTCTTTTTCAACTGCAAACCAGACGGGTTTTATCAATTATAATAAGCATAATTATTTATTAGAAGAATACCGAGTATTGGATCATAAGGTGGATAAGTCATTTTACAGTTCTATCAATAAGGATAAGTCTGCTAATATTGACACGCTCATTTTAGACTATAGATTTGAGCATGGTTGGGTGAAGAATGTTTCATTTTATTATTCGACTAAAGTTCAAAGTATTGGTACAATAAAAACTAATGGGGTCATCGAAAAAACAGATTTTAGTAACAAAAAGTATAGTACCAATTTGCAATTATCTTCAATACAGTTTGACGCTTTTGTTTCGGACTTTTCCCTGTGTCATCCAAGATCATCTACTGTACAGATATTTTATGATAAGAATACAGAGAAAAAGGAACTGATCAAAAATGATACATTATCAGTTGCACTTCTTCAGAAATATGGATACGCTCTCAAGTTTCAATTGTGGGATTAAAATCAACGACTAATGGAGCATGATTTCAAAATATTCGATCAGAATATTGACTTCTCTAGATCTAAATTTCAGCGATCAGACTTTCATGCTTTTCAAGTGGATTGGATACTATTTGATGATTCATGTAAGAGGTCTAAGATTGCAAATCCACCTTCTATCTGGATGAGTGAAAAAGCTGTATTTATTTCAAAAACAAAATATCACTCCTTACTTTTGGCGAGGTTAACGCTTGGTATTTACGAAGTATTTAGGATACGATTGATCAATGAATTAAAGGAGAAAAGAGAAATGGAAATTTCTATGGACCTGATTCTTTCTTATCATGACAAAGCCACGAAGTTTGTAAATGAAATGATTACAGAATCTAGCTATGGCAATTCTATCTCAAAACTTCTGAAATACAATAGATTGGTAGGTGCTAATTTAGGTATTGATAATATCAAAAAATAGAGTAATTATAGAAACATCAATCTAGAGCCAGCGCAATATTCGAAAGGAGACATCATGCTTGCTGTAGGGAGGGGAAAAGAAGCTATAGCGTTTTATCAAGATGTATTGCGGAACACAGCTATTAGTATACTGGAATTAAAACCGATTTATGAGAATATTATTCAGGCATATCATTTCCTAGGTAATGAAATGAAGGTTTGGGAGTATTTAAAAAAGTGGAGGTCTATATCAAACGGTCAAGGTTTGGATTTGGATGTATCCAAATGTGAAGAATAGTACCAAATCTGTTTTGAAAGGTCGCTTTAGATTTAGAGGTAATTGGATCAAAGGCTATCCCAATTCAATTGTGATTCACTGAATGAGAAACTAAAACGCATACAGCACACACGCCCAATTGAATTGGGCGCAACTCTAAAGGCAATCCCACTTCAATTGGGATTCACGGCACAAGACATCAGACGTCTTTGCTAAATAAAAATATGTCAATTCCTAACCCGTAACCCAGGCCTTTAGGTAATCTCAGATATCTATTAAGTGAATAATATAAACCAAGCAAATAGAAGTACCTTTGCATCTTCAAAATAAGAAGTACTCATGTCAACATTTTCAGAATTAGGAATTCGTAAAGAATATATAAAATCGATAAAAGAACTAGGAATTTCCGTCCCTTCAGAAATTCAAGAAAAGGCCATTCCTATTCTATTAAACTCAAAAACGGATTTTATTGGTTTAGCGCAAACGGGCACAGGAAAAACTGCAGCTTTTGGTTTGCCAATTTTGCATCAAATAAATTCAAAGTCTAATAAAATTCAAACGTTGATTTTGTCACCAACGAGAGAATTGGTCCAACAGATCAAAAAGCAGCTTTTTAAGTTTACTAAATATAGTGAGGACAAGATTTTTGTAGAAGCAATCTATGGAGGTGAAAAAATTGGCGTACAAATAAATAACCTAAAGAGAACAACACATATTGTTGTGGCAACTCCAGGAAGGTTAATAGATCTGATAGAACGAGGAGATATTGATATTAGTAACGTAAAAACTGTCGTGCTAGATGAGGCGGATGAAATGCTAAGCATGGGCTTTAAAGAAGAGCTCAATAAGATATTAAAATCTACAGCAAGAGGTGATAGAAAGACTTGGTTGTTTTCTGCTACTATGCCAGAAGAAATAAAGAGAATTGTAAAAATCTACATGCATCCTAATGCGCCAAGAGTAGAAATCAATAGAGACGCTACGGTAAACGCAAATATTAGACATCAATATGTAAGAACAACAATCAAAGATAAAACGGACGATATTGTTTCTTTTTTAGACAAGAGAGAAACACAAAGGGGTATTATTTTTTGTAGAACAAAAGCCGGGGCACAAACCTTAACAATACAATTAGTAGAAAAAGGCTTTTCTGCAGCTGCTTTAGAGGGAGACATGCAGCAAAGAGAACGCGATAAAGTTATGCGTGCTTTCAAGAATGAAAGTTTACAATATTTAGTTTCTACCGATGTTTCTGCAAGAGGAATTGACGTAAGAGGTTTAGAGTTTGTTATACACCATCAATTACCTGATCAACTAGAATATTACACACATAGAAGTGGAAGAACTGCCAGGGCTGGAAAAACAGGAGTTTCTTTGGCTTTTATTTTGCCAAGTGAAATTGAAAGAATTCAGCAAATTCAGAAGAAGTTGAATATTAAGTTTAAGGAAGTAGAGATTTAGGTGAATTAATTTTTTCCTTAGAATGTATTGGCTTTTTGAAGGATAAATAAATGAGTCATTGCGATTTGCTAGATCTCCTTATTTCAAAAATGCTTACATCTAACTTTGGATCTGGACCCTCTGGATCATACCCGTAAGCTCTTAAGGACAAATGATAGCCCGCTTGCAGTCTCTCCCACATAGGTCTGGTACGCCAATATGAAACAGTGTTATCAGCTTCTTTGAAGGTTTTCTCTGCGTAGACTGTTTTATCAAATTTTGATTCTTTCATTCTTCTTCCAAATAGATAATGTCAACTAGATCTTTAGGCCGCCCTGCCGCTTTTTTAGCGGCGATAAGGTGCTTATAATTTATTAACCGAACTGTAGTATCATCAGTTTCATATAGTTCTGATAATTCGTAGCATTCCTTAAAATCCATACCTTTTAAATCAAGCATAATATCCAACGCATTAGGAGGCCTTCCAAATGAAAAAACGTCTATTTCTGTAGAATGAAGAAATTTTTCTTTTGTCATCTCAGAGGTAGGAAGTCCAAATACATTACTAGCTGCAATAAATTTTTTATAGTTTTTAGATGAGCGATTGAGCCATAGGTCTAAGTCTCCTGTAGTTCTGACATAACCATGTAAAATTACGGCATAGCCTCCAACTAATATATACTCTACCTCATGCTCATTGAACAAACCAATGAGCTTCTTGAAATCTTGATTAAAGATGTTGTTCATTGTTGCAATAGACGAAGAAGATATATTGCAATAGTTCTCAACTCGGATATCCATGAAGTAATAGCAAGTTGAAGCGGTATTAATAATATCTAGAATAGCAGCAACTCCTCCTCATGATCCACATCAATATCACCTCGCTCAAAATCAGCAAAACCAACCCTATTCATATTACATTTCACCATAGATTTTGATCCATCATCACCATCCAGCCCACATAATTGATCGAAATACCGAGGATCAAACAATGAAGGCGGACCACTCCCATTAGTATATTTAGAAATAACAAGATCAACTGCCGAACCACATTCATACATTTCAATCAAGCCCTCAAAACGGGTAGCTTCCAAATACGGTTGATCACAAACTGTAAGTATCACAGCATCGTATCCAAGATCACGAACCTTGCCAACACCAAAAGCAGTGGAGTTACCCATTCCTCTTTCCCAATTAGGATTGATATGTATTGGAAGAGTAGTATTTATTGTATCTGATATTTCATCCGCATATGCTCCATGGATAATATGTGTATCCGCATTCTCAATCTGTGATGCGGCATCAATGGTATGTGATAGCAAATTACCATTTCCGAACTTCACCAATTACTTTGGTCTTCCTAGTTGGCTGGAAGTGCTGGCTGCTAGGATTAAGATTGCGTATTTTTTAGATTTCTGTTTCATGGTCTTAAGTACAAAGGTCATTGAGAGCGGGCGCAGATAAAAGCTAAAGTTTACTCCTAATGCAGGTACACAATTGCAAGTAATCTCATGCAACAGTATTGATCCATTAAAAGAAGAAACGGGATTAGGGGCTATTTTGGGATTATAGTGGTCTGCAAGGATGTGACCAAGAGCCTTGGCTCGTTACATTCCATGACGCGGAAGGAAGTGAAGAGGCTGCAAATTTCCCTGATGCAAATAGATTTATGGAAATAGATATACCTCCATCTATTAAGATTCTTATTTATATTAATGTCAGTGATGAAAAATGGAGTATTTATGGAGTAAAATATAATTCTGCGTATATATATTGTGAAGGAGGAGAATCTCTCGTACAATTTCCTAGAGAATATAATCAAACATGGGCTGATGAAAATACATGGTCAACTCCATGGAACACGATTTATAGTATGCCACAATATACTATAGATGGTCAAGGCACTTTGATATTACCAAATTCAACGTACGAAAACGTTGTAAGAGTGCATAGTTTGCGGGCCGGTGCCGTTGGGTTGTTTACCGAAGAAACATATACCTATTATTCTCCTGACTATCAATATCATTTGTTTCATATACTGGTAGGTGATGAATAGCAATGTCAACCAAGCCCTCTCGGTGTTATAACAAGTACAAATAAAGTAAACAATTCAAAATCGATAAGTATCTCTCCAAATCCTGCCGAGGGGATTGCAAGTATAAGAATTGAATTGGACATAAAATCAAAAGCGGATATCTCTTTGTATTCACCTATGGGTGGAAAATAATTTCTAAAAAAGGAGCACTTTTTTCTAACGGTTCATATATACTTAATCCTAAAAAAGAACTAGCAAAAGGAATCTATTTTTTGCATGTTTCATCAGAATGATTGAGGGATACGTCAAAATTAGTAATCCAATAATTGAGTTTAGATAATAGAAAAAAGGGCTAAGTCCTAAATTGATGTGCTAGAATTAATGTTATTGAGTCTAAAATAGAAATAGTCAAGATCTCTGATTCCGTATGATACACCAATTAACCGCTTTAGATTTCTGTTAACTGTCTCAGCGGGAGCATTAGTAAATCCTTCTATAAAGTAATTAATAATTTGACCAGAGTGCCTTTTGATTGAAGCTGCCAGAGCTGTTATGTGATCGTTTT
>JBLHWH010000150.1:0-16707 GCA_047628935.1 Halioglobus sp.
TAAAAGATGTCTTCCTTCTTTTACTCAATAAAATGATAAACTCACTTAGTCATAGTTATCTCCATTTTTTTATGATTACTGCAATTTACAATGTGATTAATATAAATCAAACTTGTACGATTAGCTCTAAAAAAGGCCTTAGTGGAAAGAATATCCTCATAAACTTTTAGGCGCTTAACCAATAGATTTTCTTGTCCGCGCACATAAAAATGTGTATAATTTGATTTCGCTTCACACCACACTATATCATCAACATCGATAAAGTGCAGACCTTCATATGTTGGCAGTACTATCTTACTTAAGTTATTTGCAATCGCATCCTTCCAAACCGCTAGTTGTTCTTCTTTTGTTACGAGTTTAGAAATCACATTTACCTTTTCAAGTACCCTTTGACGTTCATCTATATCAATAGGTTTAAGAATATAATGTATGGAAGAATAATTAAATGCTTTAATAGCATACTCTGAGTAATCGGTAGTAAATATAGCATCTAAGCTATGATTAGGGAAATACTTGAATAATTGAAATCCATTTTCTTGCGGTAATTCAATATCTAGAAAAACAATGTCTGGTTCCCATGCAGGTATTTCAGCTACTACATCTCTAATTGTAAATGCATTGCCTATCAGAAGAATATTGTTGCTATATTTTTTAAGCATTTGTGATAGATTTTCGAAACCCGCTAATTCATCTTCAATGATATAAGCTTTAAGATATTGCTTATTTGTTTTCATCTATCGTAACTTTTATTATTGTTCTTGTACCACATGCTTTCCATCACAGAATATATCTTCTACTAACATACTGTTTTCATGTTCCGGCATATTGAATCTAAATATTTCAAGATGCTGCATTATATTCTTCAATACTGAATGTCGCTCTTTATTAGATATCGCACCCCGCATAGCGGTCGAAGAGTCTCTGCCTATAACGTTATCATCTACCGCGGCAACTATGGTATCCCCCTCTAAACCATACGAGACATTTAGCTGCCCTCCGCCCAATTCATGAAATAATCCATGCTTAAACGAGCTCTCTATTATTCGCTGGATAAGCAAAGGTGGTACTTTTAATATATCGTTTTCACTTTCAATGCTTTCACTAATATTAAGCGTACAGGTGATTCTATCTTGAAATCTAAGCTGCTCCAAATCGATATAAATCTGACGAAATCAAGTAACGATTCCAAACTGATCAGCCTAGCATTAGAGTATTCAAAAATGAGACGGATAAGTTTTGCAAACTTTGCTAAATAAATTGTCGCATATTTTTCTCTACCACCCGTTAGGAAGTTCTTAATCGCATTCATTGCATAGAATATAAAGTGAGGATTCATTTGTAATTGCAAGGCTTGATTTTTTACTTTATTGATTTGCTGTAGGTACTCTCTTCTGGATACTTCTTCCCGTTTTAAATTTTCTCTTTTTATTGCTTCTTGTTCTTTTATTCCTCTACTTCGAATTGATACATATCCAAAAATAGATAGATCAATAGCAAACAAACCCGCCAACCTAGCCAACCTGTCTGCCACCAAGGCGGAAGAATAGTAAATTCAAACAAACGTGTATTAGTGTTTTCGACATTCGAAAATACACCTCTTACCTCCAAGGAATAGTTATTGGGTTGTAATGCCGGCAATCTCAAATTCATATCATTAGATCTAGTCCATTTGCGCTCTCCATCAAATCTATATTCCAACATCTTGCCACCTATATTCCTAAAGGTGTAAAAATCGAACTGAAATTAAACGATATTTTCACCATGAGAAAAATTCAAGCCCTTATTCTTTATTGTTTATATATAATCTCTCCAAGATGAGCTTTGGTTTATTTAATGCTTGATCAAACAAAGAATTATTCCATATAATAAGTTCTTTATTTTGAGTTACAAAAATAGAGTCCAATGATTTTACCATTATTTTCCGGATCGTATTTGTCAGTAACCCTCTATACTCATTCAAAATACTGCAACTTTGAGAATTCAAATCATATCTAACTAATCTTGCAGAAGTAGCTAGAAATAGATAATTATCATATTGTACTATATCATTAATTACATTAGACCCAATACAACCATAGATATCTATTGAATCTAATATGCCATATTCATCCAAAGAATAGAGTCCGTCATTGGATGTTCCTATCCATAATGTTTTGATTTTATTAATAAACAGGCTCCTTATGTTTTCGAATTTAGAGTATTCGTATTGAATTTAGGTTTAAGATTGAATTTATCAACAATATACAAACCACTGTCTGGCCCCACATAAATGATATCACTAGAGTCTGATCCCGCGATAACATTGATTCTAGCAAGATCACGTACATTTTTTAATACATCTAAATCATGATCAATGGAAAACATTTCTCTATCCATGACAAAAAGGCAAAGCGGATTGGCTATATATATATGTTCCTCCCAATAGCAGTCACGCTCTTTTTCCGCAAAGAGTATTCTGTTCTAATCTTTTCTTCCCACCAAATATCAAACTTTCGTATCATTCTAGTTTCAAAAACATATATTTCATTATCAAATGCTATGAGATGCTTATCTTGCTGGAATTCGAATGGAATACTGACAATTAAATCCAGGTTATTGCTATAAATATTTAAGTTTGAAAAAGAGAAAGACAATATACTTTCTCCAGCCCTTTTCACATCTCTAAGATCCTCTCCAAGCGTCGTCGCTGACAGTACTTCATGATCGCGAAAAACAACCTTCAAAAGACCATCGTCAATAGTACTCAACCATACATTTCCTTCTTTATCAAGAAACACATATCTGATCTCAAATCCCTATAAAACAGTCTGAAAATCTTCTGTTAAAGGATCATACACAATCAATCCCTCTGTAGAGGTCACAAAACTCTTCTTTTGTCCTTTAAAAAATAAGTAAATGTAATATGATTTATAAAATCGTACAATGAAAAATAAAATTGCCATATCCTCCTTTACCAACCTATATAATATTGATCATCAACCCTTATTTTACTTGCTATAATTGCAAGACCATTTTCTATAAAAGAAAAATCATAGCTCTTTACATCAAAATTAT
This sequence comes from Halioglobus sp., assembly GCA_047628935.1. Lineage (GTDB taxonomy): Bacteria > Bacteroidota > Bacteroidia > Chitinophagales > Saprospiraceae > CAJXUU01. The sequence goes on from JBLHWH010000150.1 coordinate 3,055, forward strand.
CCCTCTTAATAATATCAACTTTATCACAGTCATAATAAACAGAAATATTACTAGGTGAATCAAATTAATTGCCCCAAAATATCCTAAGCTAATAGGAACTATACTATCCTGTTAATTATATAACTCACCCGATAAAGAGACAATGAAATCATCATTTTTAGTACTTCTCAAATCAAAAAAACTATCACTTTCACATGATCGCCCTCCAATCTGCAATATTGATTAGATGTATTGCTAAATGTGACATGCCCATCTGTACAAATCTCCTAGTATAAGATATCATTATCCCTCAGCCTAGGTACGGAAAATCGAACAAAAGATTCTCCATCATAAGATACCAAGCCATTCTCAGATACCATCCATAGTAATCCTGCACTATCTTTGACTCTCTCATATATAGTATTACTAGGCAATCCTTCATCAGTAGTATACTGATCATAATTTAAATCCTGAGCGGATGAAGTCTGAGACAATACTAAAAGTAAAATGTATAATAAGATCTTCATTCATCTCATTCAATAATTGATAATCAGCACTCATCCGCAAACTATGCGCACTCACTCATTATGGTTCTTTCAGAACAAAACGATAGTTAATTTTATATCGAAATCGAAATATAGCATACCAACTAGGGCGTTAAAATATCAATTATTCACGCTATTACGATAAGCACACCAGGTGAATAACCTTATATTAAAGAAGGTTCTGAGCAACATTCTTTTTTCGTTTTCATACAAAACAAAAAAGAGCCTAATCATAATTGATTAGGCTCTTATATATATTTCTAAACATTTAGCATATCTATTCTCCTCTTGATTCAGCCATTACTGTTTCTACAACACTCTTAGGAGCTGCATTGAAGTGTGCAAACTCCATAGTACTACTTGCTCTACCAGAAGTAATCGTTCTCAAATCAGTAACATATCCAAACATTTCAGATAATGGAACTTCCGCTTCAATAGTTACCGCTCCACCTTGTCTAGGCACTTGACCTTTTGGAAGACCTCTTCTTCTGTTCAAGTCACCAATAACTGACCCTGTATACTCCTCTGGAGTAACGATAGTCAATTTCATGATAGGCTCTAGCAATACCGGCTTACACTTTGCCGCCGCCGCTCTGAATCCTTCTTTTGCACAAAGCTCAAATGCGATAGGCTTACTATCCACTGCGTGAGTATTACCATCATACAGTTCAACTTTCATACTATCAATCTTGTATCCAGCAACGATACCATTGTTCATCATAGCAGTGAATCCCTTTACAATAGAAGGGAAAAATTCTTTAGGAATAGATCCACCAACAATTTTATTTACAAATTGAAGCTTTTTCTTACCTGATTTGAATTCATCAGAATCTAAAAATTCTTCATCTGCTGGGCTCAACCTGAATGACATCTGAGCAAATAGTCCAGATCCACCTGATTGCTTTTTCAACTTCTCAGTATGATCAACCAATACAGTCAAAGCCTCTTTGTATGTTACTTGTGGAGCACCTTGAGTACAATCGACCTTAAATTCTCTTCTTAATCTATCAATGATTATCTCCAAGTGAAGTTCTCCCATCCCTGAGATTACGGTCTGGTTCGTATCTTCGTCATATTTTACTTTGAAAGTTGGATCCTCTTCAGCTAACTTTGATAAAGCCATACCCAACTTATCCAAATCTTTCTGAGAGTTTGGTTCAATTGCTACACCGATTACTGGCTCAGGAAATACCATACTCTCTAATACGATAGGTGCTTTTGCATCACAAATCGTATCCCCAGTTCTCAAATCCTTAAACCCTACACCAGCAGCAATATCTCCCGCTTCTACCCTTGGAATTGCATTCTGTTTATTTGAGTGCATTTGGTAAAGTCTTGAAATTCTTTCTTTGTTGCCTGATCTTGTATTCAAAATATAAGATCCTGCATCTAGTGAACCAGAATAAACTCTAAAGAATGCTAACCTACCTACGAATGGATCAGTTGCAATCTTAAATGCCAATGCACAGAAAGGCTCATCCACAGATGGTTTTCTCAACTCTGGCTCATCTGTATCAGGATTAGTACCTGTTACAGCCTCGATATCTAAAGGAGACGGTAAATATGCACACACTGCATCAAGTACTGCCTGAACTCCCTTGTTTTTGAATGCAGATCCACACATCATAGGTACAAACTTGTTATCAAGTACTGCTCCCCTAACTGCGTCAATCATTTCTTGCTCTGTAATAGAAGCTGGATCTTCGAAGTATTTCTCCATCAAAGTCTCATCATATTCAGCTATAGCTTCCAACAACTTTTCTCTCCATTCCGCTACTATATCTACCAAATCTTCAGGCACAGGAATCTCCTTATATGTAGCACCCATGTCATCTTCATTCCAAACGATTGCCTTGCCCGTGATAAGATCAACCACTCCTTTGAATGTTTCTTCTGCTCCGATTGGAACTTGAAGAGGAATAGCTTCAGAACCCAATTTTTCTTTCACATCTTTTACCACGGTAAAGAAGTCCGCACCAGATCTATCCATTTTATTAACGAAACCGATTCTTGGCACATTATAATTATCAGCCAATCTCCAGTTAGTCTCAGATTGCGGCTCTACACCAGATACTGCACAGAATAAAAACACAAGACCATCAAGTACTCTTAAAGATCTATTCACCTCTACCGTAAAATCAACGTGACCCGGAGTATCAATGATATTCATTGGAAAATCTTGATCTTTCCAATTCCAGTTGGTTTTAGTAGCTGCAGAAGTAATAGTAATACCTCTTTCTTGCTCTTGTTCCATCCAATCCATAGTAGCCGCACCATCATGTACTTCACCAATCTTGTGGCTCATACCTGTATAGTAAAGTACTCTTTCTGTTGTTGTTGTCTTACCCGCATCAATGTGCGCAGCAATACCAATATTTCTAGTGAATTTTAAATCTTTTGACATGATATCTATGTGTGATTATATATTTATATCTAAAGGAAATAGGTTAGAAGAAAAAAATCCGCTAACCTATTTTATTATTATTTCTAAGTTACCGCAAAAAACGTTTATTCAAAATATAATAGTTAAGAATACGAAGCGTTTTGATGTGATAATAAAGAACATTGTCACTTAAGTATTAAACTCTGAAGTGTGCAAATGCCCTATTAGATTCCGCCATTTTGTGCGTATCTTCCTTTCTCTTCACTGCAGCTCCTTCATTTTTACTAGCTGCTATTAACTCTGAAGCTAATTTTTCAGCCATCCCCTTACCAGATCTTGCCCTTGAGAACCTTACCAACCATTTCATTCCGATTGACAATTTTCTTGAAGCTCTAATCTCAGTAGGAATCTGAAAAGTTGCCCCACCAATTCTCCGTGATCTTACTTCTACAGCAGGCGTAGTATTAACTAGAGCGTCCTTCCATACTTTATGCGGATCTTCTCCAGTACGTTCCTGAATCTTGTCCATTGCTTCGTAAAACAATCTAAACGCTGTACTTTTCTTTCCAGCCCACATTAGGTTATTTACAAATTGAGTTACCATAATATCATTAAACCTTGGATCTGGCTGTATGACTCTCTTTTTTGGCTTTCTTTTTCTCATTTCTTATCTATTCTTGATAAATGGATATTATTATTTCTTAGGTCTCTTAGCACCGTACTTAGACCTACTCTGAGTTCTGTCAGCAACACCCGCTGTATCTAGAGCTCCTCTTACTATTGTATACCTTACTCCAGGTAAATCTTTTACTCTACCACCTCTAATCAATACGATAGAGTGCTCTTGTAAATTGTGACCTTCCCCAGGAATGTATGCTATAACTTCGATACCGTTTGTAAGTCTCACCTTAGCTACTTTTCTAAGTGCTGAGTTAGGCTTCTTTGGAGTTGTAGTATATACTCTTGTACATACTCCTCTTCGCTGAGGGCATGAGTCAAGAGCTCTTGATTTGCTCTTTTCTACAATCTTCTTTCTTCCCTTCTTAACTAACTGATTAATAGTTGGCATATGCTACCTATTTTTATCTTTATTTATATTAAAAATTTTCGAGAAAGACGAAGCATCCCCAAAACCGAGTGCAAATGTATGATTATTTTATTAAATAGACAACATGCATTTGTGCATTTTTTTGCTCTAGACCTTTATTTCTCTTCGTTTTGGTCGAAATCACCAAAAACCGTCTTTCCCTTCGACCTCAATTATTCTAAATTACTCTCCAATAAATATTCATACTGTTGGCATAATGGCAATTACTCAATACATAATTTGCCCAAAGCTCATATATGTTTCATTCCTATAATATGTTTAGAAAATAAACAAATATAATTTTTTATAATGTGTTTTATACATTATAGATACTAAAATCTATTTCATTAATTGCATTTACACCCGATTGACTCCAAAAGATATTTTGTGGAGTTATTCACTTCTTTTGTCGATTATGAATCTGATTACAGAACAAAAGACTAATTTTATGGATTCTATTGGTAAAGTGAAGATATAATGACAACAATAAAACAATATAGAATAGGCGGAAATCCAAATGGTGGAGGTGGAGGACCATTCGGAATGATAGGTTCCCTAATAATGCTAACTCTTGGTCTCATACTTGCATATATGGTGATCAAAGGAGTATTCACCTTACTATTTTGGTTATCTCCAGTATTATTGATAGCTGGTGTAGCGGTAGATCCCAAAGGCGCACTCAATATTGGTAAATCCTTTATAACCCTCTCGAAGAAAAATCCACTTATCCCAATAGGAATTGTGATACTATCAGCCTTATGGTTCCCTGTTATTCCAGGAGTAATGGGTGCTTTGACTGGAGGATTTCTTGTTGCTAAATACTTTGTAAAAAAGAAAATAAAAAAAGTATTCAATCAACATACTCCTCAAGAAAGCTCCGAAGAATCACAAGAATTCGTGGATTACGAAGAAGTAAATGAAGAGGAAGATTTTCTCAATTTGCCTCCAGTTGAGCCTAAAGCAGAACCTCAAAAAAAGTCGAATAATGAATACGACAATATGTTCTAGACATTTATTAATTTAGAATTTTCTACCTCACCTAATCATACTTACTATCTTGGAGATCGGATTATTCATATCTACAATCTGTTTCGCATTTGGTTATGTAATGATGATTGCTAGAATACTATCTGGATGGGAAGGCACGCCAGAATGGAATACTCCAAGCAATTATTCCCCAACTACTCACACCAGTGTAATCATAGCCGCTAGAAACGAAGCAAAGAATATAAAAGCCTGCTTAGAGTCTATTTTAGAATGCGACTTCCCTAATAATTTATTAGAAATAATAGTAATAGATGATGCAAGTACAGACGACACATCGACTCAAGTCAGATCCATTAATAGTGACATAATCCAACTTCTTCATTCTGAGCAAAACATAGGCAAAAAAGGTGCCCTCACATTAGGAATTAATAACTCGAAAGGCGAATTAATCATTGCGACGGATGGAGATTGCATAGTTAAGCCCAAATGGCTAAAAGTCATCGTAAGTTACTATGAAAAAAGTCACGCAAGACTCATCGCAGCTCCTGTACAATACAATGTGGACAAATCTCTTATTCAGCGATTCCAATATATAGATGGCATCAACAATATGGCTGTCACCGCTAACGGCATCGGCAACAAGTCTTACTTCATGGCTAATGGGGGCAATCTAGCTTATGAGAGGTCATTATTCACTGAATTAGATGGTTTTGAAGGAAGTGCACAAACCGCTTCAGGCGATGACATGCACATGATACAATCAGCGGCTAAATTGGACCCTGCCTCAGTTCGATATTTAAAATCAAAAGATGCCACCGTACTTACTAAACCTGAAAGTAACCTTAAGAACCTGATCAATCAAAGAAAAAGATGGGCAACTAAAACCAAGTCATACTCCGATAAAAGAATCATGAGGATTCAAGGATATGTCTTCTTTTTCGTATTGTTATTACTGTTTAACCTATGTTTATCCTTTTTCGGATCAGGACTTAGCTTTTTCGGATTTCTTTTTGGCTTATTTATAAAGTTGACTATTGACTACATGTATCTAGCCAAGCTTCAAGAGTATTTCAAGTCAAAAGATGCTTTGAAGTCGTTTTTACCAGCTTCATTTATGTTTATGGGATACATTTTACTAGCAGGATGGTGGGCACTTTTCCCTTCTTCATATAAATGGAAAGGTAGAAAATTAAAGTAATCTACCGCCAACCTTAAACAGTCTACCTTAAACAGTGTACTTCAAACAAGTTAAATTTGCAGCCCACAGGTCAACTTAAACAGCGAAATCTAAAACTCACCGCTACCTCCAGCTTCATAACCTCCCCTCTTAGGTCTTTCTTTCTTCTTATTGATTCTATAATTAAGGGTCGCAATAAGCGTCCTTGGCCTCCATTGAAAATCACTTTCTTCATAGAAGTCATCAGCGATAAACTCTCCTCTACGTTTCCTATTATTAAATGCATCCTGGACAGCCAGCGTAAAAGTCAGATTAGGAGTAAAATCCTTAGAGAATGCAATATTTAATGAAGTTATTGACTTTGTATTTCCTTGCAAAGTTTCTCTCGGTGCTCGATAATTTAATCTAAGTTGCAAATCAGCATTCTTCCAGAAAGAGATTCTCGAGTTAAGCCTTGACGTCCAAGCGTAATTATCTACATTAAAATCCTGTCCTGCATCGGAAGTCCCTTTTGTTATAAACCTAAATCCATTTATACTTCCATCTAATCTCAACCATTTAATTCCAGTATATGCGAATAAAAATTCAAACCCCATATTTTCTCCTGTCCCAACGTTTTCTGGTCTCCTAACAGTTGTTTGGTTTTCTACATCTTGGGTTTGTACTCTTTGGATATTATCACTTGTATGTCTGTAATAAATAGAAGATCCTATATTTCCATTCTCCCAATATTTCAAATGACCTATTTCGTAACTATCTGTAAATTCTGGATTCAGATCTGGATTACCACTAAAGAAATTCCTCCTATCCGTAAATGTAAAAAACGGATTCAGGTCCCAAAATCTTGGCCTTCTTATTCTTCTACTGTAGCTCGCTTGAAAAGAATTTTCTCCTTCCATTTTATATGAAACAAAACCACTTGGAAAGAAATTGACATAATTCCTATCATTAAGTTCGTTGGTTTGCAGAAGCTCCGTTCTTATGCGGGAGTATTCAGCACGAGCTCCAACCTGAAATGAAATCTTTTCAAAATCCTTTCCTATATTGGCATATCCACCTAGTACGTCTTCATCGTATATAAAATCATTAGACAACCCTTCCTCAATCACCCAGATCATATTTCCTGGAGAGGTTGGGGCGGTTGCGAAAGTCTCCACTAGGAAGTTGTTGCTAATCTGTCTAAATGTACCCAAAGCCCCCATTTCTGACTTATACCCATTGTCAAATGGCTTAGAATAATCTAACTGTAACCGCCACTGTCTTTGCCCCTCTTCATTAGCAGATCGCTGCAAGAGCAAAGCATCATCTACCAAGAGATTGTTTTCAAAAAGCGATTCTCTGAAGAATGAAGACTCTTCTTCATCATTACTCTGAAAGCTGACATCCGCTGTTAATTTATGACCATCATCTTTAAATTTCTTATCGTATCGTAGACTATACTCTAAAGTCGGCTCTAATTCATTTTCTGTATCCGTTCTTAAAATATATTGATTAAAAAAATCATTAGTAGGCCTCGTCATTAATGAGCCCGCCGGAAAGTCCGCATCTCTATACTCTACAAAATTATTATTATTGTCTTCTCCATACCTGTATAAAAATGCGGCGGTAAGCACTTCATTATCACTCAATAAGTAGTCACTCCCAAATCTAAAACTATGGTCTTCTCCAGACCTTTCTCTCACTTGCTTCTGAAGTGAAACTTTTGTGATATCCTCCAAATAAAACTCTTGATATCTATTTCCATTAGAGTCTCCTGTTCTCTTTCGGTAACTGTAGTTGAGAAAGAAGTTAAACTTGTCCTGTCTATAATTAAGATTAGCACCCACACCATATTGCAATGGTGTCCCACCAGTCAACTCGAACGAACCGTTAAAACCTTTTGCTCGATCCTTCTTCAAGATAATATTTATGATTCCTGCCATACCTTCGGCTTCAAATTTTGAAGAAGGATTGGTGATCACCTCTACCCTTTCTATCATACTGGCATTAATCGTCCTCAAACCATCTGTCCCATTGAGGCCTATCAGACCTGATGGGCGACCGTTGATCAAGATTCTTACATTTTCACTACCTCTAAGACTTACTTCTCCTTCTACTCCCACCGTAACAGAAGGAATATTATCAAGTACATCAGATGCATTTCCTCCTCTTGATGCAAGATCTTTTCCAACGTTAAAAATTCTTTTATCTAAAGAAAACTGCATATCACTTTTCTCAGCCCTCACTACGACTTCGTCAAGATTAACTCCTCCTGCTGACATAATAATTACGCCCATATCAATCATTGGTTTCCCTTTTTCAGGAACAAGATTATCTATAGTAAGAGACTCATATCCAATAAATTCAACCTCCGCATACATAGGCCCTCCTGGCTTTACGCTGAAGGAGTATGAACCATTAGCTTCAGTAATCCCTCCTGTTAGAAGTGCAGAATCTTTTTTAGCAAAAATTGAAATAGTTGCAAACTCTAATGCTGCCTTTGATGATTGATCGACAACTTCGCCTTTGATTATTATAGTCATCGCAGGTCTTCCTTGTCCTCGATTTGGTCTTTGCGCCCAACAAAAATTGACCCATATAATGCAAGTCAGTAGTGTATATAGATATTTCATAAATAAATTGATAGTCTTAAATTTCAGTATTCTCCATTCAAAAGAAAAATAACTCTTAAATTGTTGCAACAATTGAACTTTATTTCAAGAAGTTATTTCGAGAAAAAATCTCTCCTTAGACAACGAGCTTGCTCCAATCCTTCTGTAAAATTTAATTGCCCTATTGTTAAAATCAGGAGTTTGCCATTGAATGTTTCCAATTCCATTTTCTTTTCCAAAATCCTTCATGTCATTTACCAAGGCTACACCTATACCCTGACTTCGATATTTATCATCAAGAAATAAACAATCCATATAGAGGTACTCCACCGCATCCCAAGTAGAATACTGTCTCATCCAAGTGATATAACCTATGTACGTTCCACCAACAACGGCTACTCTGCAATGTAATTTGGGATCATTAGCAAATATATCAATCGACAGCCTTTCTTTTTTCCCCTCAGTATCATATTCGCATTTTTCAAATTCGGCATGCGCTGCACAGAGAGAGACTAATTGTTGGATTTCCTCTCTCTTAGGTTTTTCGATGATGTAATTCATTGAATTTGATTTAGGTATTAGGTTTTTTGTTTCCCTAGTAAAAAAATACTAAATTCTGACTACCCCGAGGCAAGCCATCGGAGCATTCACCAAAATTTTTTCGCCCTAAAGGATCGGAAACCGGATTTTTTAGGATAGGCATTTTTTCAAAACATCTTTTTAATGACCTCGACGCAAGCATCGGGGAATTCACAGATTAAACAAAAATGGACTCACCAAGCTTAAGTAAAAATTGAGAAGCCCAGTATCTTTGATTGTAATTCTTCATAATATCACTAGTCAAGAGGTAATCTCCTCTTCACCATCGTCAATATAGTAGCGATAGCCACAGTCTCTCCTGTCTCATCATAAACATCTACTAAGAATTTAACGATACCTTTTGGAATATCATCCTCCTCTCTTTTTTCCTGAGCGATTTTCTCTTTGGCTGTGAATCTTACACCGATCGTCATACCGGCGTATACTGGCTTAGTAAATCTACATTCGTCCAAGCCATAATTAAGTAGAACAGGGCCTTTGGCAGCATGTACAAATAAACCCGCAGCCGCACTTAATATGAAATATCCATGGGCGACACGTTCTTCAAAAATTGTTCCTTCTAGAGATGTGACATCTGTATGCGCATAAAAATGATCCCAACTTACATTGGCAAAATTGACTATATCCGCTTCTGTGACTGTTCGCTTGCCAGTTATGATAGTCTCTCCAACTTTTATGTCTTCGAAATGCTTGGTAAATGGATGAGCACCACCGTCTTTGTACTTAGCACCATATTGATATTGACCAGTGACTTCTGTAAGCGTCGTAGGACTTCCTTGTACAGCACATCTTTGCATGTAATGATTCACACCCCTCATACCACCCATCTCTTCTCCTCCTCCAGCTCTACCTGGACCTCCATGCACTAGCAATGGCATCGGCGAACCGTGACCTGTACTTTCTGGAGCAGATTCTCTATTGAGCACTAAGATTCTACCATGATGACTTGCAGCACCTAATACAAATTCGCGAGCCGTCTTATCGTCATTGGTTGCGATAGAGCAAACCAAAGAACCTTTGCCCATTTTAGCTAATTCTATAGCTTCATCTACATTTTTATACGGCATCAAAGTGCTTGCAGGACCAAATGCTTCTATATCATGTACATCCGTATTCTCAAATGGTTTGTCTTGTCTCATCAATATTGGACTCATATACGACCCCGCTCTATTCGTACCATCTACGAGCATCACTTCGTCCAAGTCTCCATATACTAATTGTGAAGTTTCTAGTAGCTGCTCTATTCTCTCTCGCACTTCTAATTTTTGTTGAGGACCAGCAAGCGAACCCATACGTACCCCTTCGACTCTAGGATCACCTATCGTCGTTTTAGCTAGCGCTTTTCCCAATTGGATTTGAACATCCTCCATTAGATTTTCAGGCACCATGATTCTTCTGATTGCCGTACATTTCTGGCCACACTTGGTTGTCATCTCTCTCCTTACCTCTTTCAGAAAAAGATCAAACTCTTCGGTACCAGGTACCGCATCTTCTCCAAGTATCATACAGTTCAGTGAATCCGCTTCCATATTAAACGGCACGGCTTCATTGATGATTTGTGGAGTAGCCTTGAGCATACGACCCGTAACCGCCGAGCCTGTAAATGTAACTACATCTTGACTCGTCACATGATCCAGTACACCTCTAGCGCTTCCACTTATCAATTGCAATGCTCCCTCTGGTAATATCCCAGAAGCAATAATATCTTTCACCATTGCTTCAGTAAGAAACGAAGTCAAAGTCGCTGGTTTTACGATGGCGGGCATTCCTGCTAACCAGTTTACTGCACACTTCTCTAACATCCCCCAGATTGGGAAATTGAATGCATTTATATGCACAGCTACTCCTTCTTTTGGAACCATGATGTGCTGACCCACGAATTGACCTCCCTTTGATAATGGTGCCATCTCTCCATCTACATAATAGGGCTGATCAGGAAATTTCTTTCGCAAGCTTGCATTGGCAAACAAATTACCAATTCCGCCTTCTATATCCACCCAGCTATCCCCTTTTGTTGCTCCAGTTTTATAACTTATAGGGTAATAACTTTTACGCTTTTCATTAAGGTACAAAGCCAATGATTTGATCATTCTTCCTCTTTGTTGGAAAGTCATCTTTCGAAGCGAATGACCACCTGTCTTCCTTCCATACTCTAGCATGTCAGCCCAATCAAGACCTTTACTAGTAGCGTAACCTATGATTTCTCCATTTGCCCCGTCTATCAATGCTTGTCCCTCTCCTTCTCCAGTTACCCAGTTGCCTTGTGCGTAATTTTGTATCTTCATATTGATTATTTTTTTGATTAGGTGGTGTGAAGATAATAAATCAATGCATCAATGAATGAATGTCTTCATGATGAAATTTAATGATTCAATGAGTTGATGGATCAATGAACTAATACTTCCCCTTTAAAAATTAACTAACAATTTAAAAAGAATTTTTCGCTCTTCCATTATTATTTTACACCTTCCATTTTTAATCAAAACATCACAAAGATTCTAAATCATTGAGAATTTCATTCTTAAACTATTATTCTGTTTTGATCACTTTAACTACTCCATATTCAGTAATCTTAATAAAGTATATCCCAGACTCATAACTCGATAAGTTTACATTATCTACATTATTAAACCCCATTAGAACCTGCCCCAAACTACCATAGATAAAACCCGAAAAATTAACATTCTGTTTACTTCCATCTCTGAAATAGATGATATTGTTGGTTGGGTTAGGAAAGGCAGAAATAGCCCTATCTGTTTCTAAGTGGATACTTTTTAGAACAGAAAGATCAGAAACAAAAATAGAACTTACCACATTTGTTAATATTGGTGAATTAAAGTCAAAATAAATTTGTGCATCATTTTTCACCAACGTAAATTCACCTAACCCAGCAACAGGCATTATTCTAAATTTGAAAAACCCATGAGCTTCTGGCTCATTTGTTTTATTATCAGGCAAGTAGATATTATCAAAATATACGGTTAGTACCCTAGTAACACTATTAAGTGTATATCTGTAGACATGACTCGCCGACAATATTTCCAAAGTACTTAAATCTAAATTGCCCGATATTGTATCAATTACTTTAATATTAATTGCAGAGTCATTTCCTACATTTTCAAAACGTATTAAATATTCAAGTTCTTCATTTAGGATGTATTGATCCCCATATTCAATCGTTCGATCGGGTCGGATAGATTTATCATTTGGATCATATGCGCATCTCAGTATATATGGAGATTCGCCCATTGCTATGATATCTTCATTGTCATTTAAAAGGTCGTAACTGTCTTTTAGAGGAAAACTTAAAAAATCTGCACTCGGTATTTGTACAGTAGCTTCAAACTTAAGTTTACCTCCTATTGCTAAATCCTCAATCATATAATTCAGTGTATGAGAACCTAACAACTCACCGCCAAGCAGAGGCTCAACATTTTGACTATTTTCATCAATAAATACATTTAGTGTACCTGAAAACTGATTGTATGAGAGATTACGTATTTGAATCCAATACCTAGCGAAAAAACTACATCTAGAATGTGCTCTTGTGATATCAACAAGCACAGAATCTTGATCATTATTAATAGTAAGAGGAATCTGATAAGTCGTATCAACTTCTAGATAAATAGAATCATCAATCGAATGTGTAAGACAGTCAATAATATTTAAATCAATAGCATATTTAGCCTCTGGAAGATTAGCTACTGTACATCCACTATTTTGAGTTATAAAAGAAAACGTAGTATTATCTTTAGTCAATATAATTTCTGAAGAAGCCACATTACTTTCATCTTCTTCCTTCTTACTGTTTTAATTCTCATCTAAATAGGTGCATAACGTTATATCGGATCTTTCTTCGCCATTTAAAATATAGACCTTCTTTTCATCAATTACTAAGTATCTATTCTTTCCATTTTTTGTATCAATAAAAATAAAGTCCTCAAGAATTATATTAGTGTTGTAATCTATATTTGCACTTAATTTACCTTTTATACACCAAAGTAGAACCATTATATTCAAAAAGAGTAATAATCCTACCAGATAAACCATTATCAGCCGTGAATGCAATTACATCTTTGTATCCATCACCATTATAATCAAAGAATAAAAATTCCTCTGGATTTTTGCCAAATAAATCTTCACTTTTACACTGAAAACTTAATTTCACTTGCTCCGAATCATACTTATAAATTAGTGGTGTCCGGATAAAAAAAATCAGGACGAAACAAAAAGCTTCGTCCCTAATGATTAATTTTGAATTACGAACAACAAAATTTAATCATGAGCAAAAGTACACATTTTAG
>JBLHWH010000151.1:0-16411 GCA_047628935.1 Halioglobus sp.
AAGCAGAATAATGTATCTTTATTATTGTTTCATTCCTAAGGAATGATGCATTAATAAAGTACGTTTTTATGTTCTGATATTTATTCATTCTCCAAGGCAAAAAACGCAGGCAATGCAGCGCATAGGCGAGGCTTTTTAACGCAGAAGAAGGAAAAAAGATCAAGCAGAATAATGTATCTTTATTAATGCATCTTTATTATTGTTTCATTCCTAAGGAACTTTCCAGATAAGTACTGACCAAAGCAATTAACTATACAAATTGTTGGCAATCGTTGCTTTTCTAGTCCTTCATTAATTCAGTTAGCTTTTCCTGTGAATCTTTGTATCCCAATTCAATTGCTTTTTGATAACTTTTTATTGCATCCTCTTTTAGGTTATTTGCCTTATATCCATCACCTAAAGAGTCCCAAAGATTGGCATCGTCAGGGTATAGTTGAACATTCATTTTAAATAGCTCTATTGCCCAATCCAAATTTTTATTTGACCTTAATAATAGATTTCCAATTGTATTTAAAGGTGGTGAATTCTTAAAATCATCAGCGTAATTTTCTTGAAGTATCGTAAGTAACTCATTCGATTTATCTATTGAATGTTGCTTTATATAATCCATCGAAAAGGAGTATACATTGTTTTTAATTGGTCCTGGAATATAGCTTTCGTCCAAAATTATTTTTGCAATAACATAAGCAATACCCTCTACTTTTGAGCTATTTGCATTGGTAGCATATACTATATATGTATCTTCCTTAGGGTACCATATTAACGTATGCCAATACGTACCATTAGAACCACTATGTGCTATTCTTTTGCTGTTATTCTCTGATTTTTCAACTCCCCAGCCATAACCATAACTAGAAGTGCTTTTAGGAGACGAAGTATTGGGATAGGGTGTTGTTAATTTTTCAAATGATTCTGGTGTTAATATTATATTTGATTTTAAAGCTTTGTACCAAAGTAGCATATCATTTTGAGTCGAGTTAATTCCGCCATTCCCTTTTAAGTGCCAATTGACACCTCCAGCTTCTTGATAATATGTAATTGTTGACTCCGTTTCCATTATATTTCTGTTGTAACCATGAGACATCTGTTCTGTATTCCATTTAGGCAAAAGATACCCTGTTTGTAACATTCCTGCTGGTTTAAAAAGATACTCGATTAAGAAAGCTTCGTACGATTGACCAGAAGCTAATTCTATGATTCGTCCTAATATGCTAAATCCAGTATTAGAATAAGAATATTTTTCTCCAGGCTCAGATAATAATTGACTTGAGAAGAGTGTTTCAAAAAAGTCCTTTTGTGAAATTTCTGATAGTTTTCCAAATGCCGAATAGTCACGTCCTATAGACTCTAAAAAACCAGCAGTATGTGTTAATAATTGATGTATTGTGATACTTTGTTTGTCAATAGGAAGTCCATTAAAAAACATACTTAATGGATCTGTAACACTCACTTTGTTTTGTTCCACTAGTTTTAAAATTGCTGTTGCTGTAAATTGTTTTGTATTAGAGCCAATGTCAAAAATAGTGTTTGGGTCATTTAGCGTTTTAGTATTCTTGTTAGCCTCTCCATATCCTTTGTTAATTATGATCTTTCCATTTTTCACAACAGAGATGGCTCCAGAAAAACCATTTTCAGACCCCGCAGTTAAGTAGGTGTCTATTCTAGAATAAAGAGCTACCGACTGAGATTTTTCTTGGGCTTGTGAAATAGAATTCGCAAAAATTAGCAATAGAATAATGCAGAAATGTGTTTTGTTCATCTTTATATTTTTTTGTTTTCATTTGCAAAAGTCATAAAAGATGATGCTACAGGCATAAAAACTAGCCTGACAATGAGGTGCCAACCTCACGACAATAAGCCGACAAGAAACGTCATGCCTCTATATTAAGTTAAAATTGAGCTTAAAAAACAGTCTCTTATTTTTATCGATAGAAGCAGTGTTTATAAGTATTAAAATAATATTAAATAAAATCAAAACAACCACTACCCATGGTATCAGGTGCCGAGAAAGTGATAGCGAATTTTTAAGAAACCCTGCTAGGAAGAAAATTAGAGTTGAAATAAGCGTCCACAAAATTTGAATAGATATGATTTGTTTTGCAAGCGCATTGATTTGTTTCCCAAAATACATAATAACTAGTGGCACTATAATATTCAACAATGGAATAAAGGTTACAAATGCCGAAGAAAGGTTTATTAACTTGATTAACGAATAGTTTAAACCTCCTTTTGTTTTCTCTGCATTGCTTAAGGCCGCTAAATCTATGTCAAGTGCCTTAGAGAGTGCTTTTGCTGTATGTCCTTTTGGCTCTTGACCTGCTTCTATTCTTTGGATTGTTCTTATAGAAATCCCAGACTCATTAGCAAGCTCCTCCTGAGTAAGATGCTTTTGTTCTCTTAGGGTTTTAATATTCATAAATACACTGTTTACATTCGATAAAATTATTGCCAACGGTCGCGTATATGAAACGTCACCGTTATCTATGTTTTATATACGTCGTTATGCTCAGGTCATTCTTGATAATTATTCATCCAATAAATTATTCTAGCAAATTGTAATTAATAGCCCAAGAGATTCATAATAAGTAAACAAGGTGCAAATCATAGCTTCATCGCTAATGTTTGCTAATGATTTATCACAATTTTCACAGTTTAATCTTATCTCCATAACTCTCCAAGATATTTACATTGCGAATTTATGCTTTTTCAGTAGATCCTTCATCACCATCTAAACTACAAATCTTAATGAAAATAGGAATAAATACTACAGTTTTAAAAACTTCTTACTCAACATTATCTTGCCACCTTCTTTTAGGATAATGAAATAATTACTTTGATTGATACTACTCAAGTCCAATTGCTTTGAATAATTTCGGAATGAAACGCTAATTAAGACTATCCCATTTATATCCGTCACCTCAACTGTATGATCATCATTCAAAATTAAGCCTTTTATATCTATGTTTAGTCTATTAGTTGCCGGATTAGGATAAACATCAAAATCGTATTCTCGATCTAGATCATCAACTGAAACAGAAAATTCTTCTTTAGCTACCGCAACTCCCCAGTGCTTCCTTCCTGATATGTCGGCTAATCGACTTCTACTTCCTCCGTTAGTACTTCCACCCCACAGAGTACTATATTCTGATTTCCATTCAGTCCAATATAGGTAACCATCGGTGGACTCTGGACGCTTAAAAATAGCTAAGCTAAATGGTTTCTTACCTTTAATAACGGTAATAACGCTATTTCTTATGCTGCAATCTAAATTTGCTAGTAATATTCTACCTGAGGATTGATTGGTCCAATATATTTTATTAGTAAAAAAGATCCTAAATTTTGACTACCCCACCGCAAGCGGATGGAGCATTCGCCAAAATTTTTCCAACCTAAAGGTCGGTATTCGGATCTTTTTTGTGATAAGGCGTTTTTATGCAAAAACATCTTTTTATGACTCCGTCGCAAGCATCAGAGAATTTAAGTATTAAATATGTGTCGTTATATAGCTCAGTCACATAGGTAGACATAAAATAATTCGACAATATCTCATACATAAGGTTAAAAATTTCAAACCATTCAGTCTGTGTATTTGTCATAGTAACCAATGTAAAGCCATAGTTCTTGATGTGAAACATAGATGTCATGTTTGTATAATAACCATCGTGCTCAATCACTAAATCTTCAGCTTGTCCAGATGCATGATGAATTCCTAATCCGTAACCAGCAGTCCAACTCGTAAAACTACTAGGAACAAAACCCATCATCTCCTCCAAAGATTTAACTGTTAGCAATTGGCCATTCAGTAAACCTGACAATAAAACTGCAAGGTCCGTGGGACAGGTTACTATATTTCCAGCTCCATAAGCATAGCTGAGCATCGAGGTAGTTGATTTATTACTAAAGTACGATAATCCGTTGCCAAAATTCCACCAAACCTCAGCTGTTAGTTCTGTATACGTATCATACCCTCCAAAGTAAGTGTGACTCATTCCAAGCGAATCCAATACTCGATTTTTCAATTCTGTTTGAATAGGGTTTCCTGTTATCGATTCTACTATAAAAGACGCTAAAAATAATTACTATTGGAGTATTGAAAATTCGTACCCAGAAGAAAAACAGGTACATCACTGACTATATTTTCCAAGATATATTGAGGTGTTTAAAAAGCATTAAAATCAGAGGTAATAATGTATCCACTATTAGCTGTTTCAAGATAATCAGCAATTCCACTTGTGTGGTTTAAAAGTTGTCGAACGGTAATAAAAGGATCAATTCCAGTATCTAGAGATACATAATTACCCCACATTATCTAAGTCAATTAGTCCCTCCTCTGCAAGAAGCATTATTAGAGTAGCAATATTCAATTTTGTAGTGCTGGCACCATGGAACAATGTAGTATCTGATATAGATAAATTATCCCTCCCTACCCCAGCTGTTCCGTTCCAAATTTCTCCATTTTTCATTATTAGATGAGCAGAAACACCATTGTTTTCGAATTGAGCCACACTATTATCAATTACACTCTGTAAATCATCAGCAAGCTCAAGATCTATCTGAGCATTGATATACTTCGTTGAGAATATTATAACAATTATGATGGCAATTATCGCTACTCGAATTTTCATAAACCTTGTTTCAAAAATCATTATATATCCCCTAACTGATTAAACTTAAATTTCTCATTAATAGCAGGCTCATGCTCCTGTTTCATAATAGCTCTAATCTCTTCTACGATTTCAGAATTCTGGATAGAGACATCTACTTGTTCCTCTAGGTCCGTCTCTAGGTTATAGAGTTCTATTTCTAAATTTTCATCAAAAATATCCTTTCGGATGCCCTTCCACTTTCCCATCCTGACTGCCTGCTGTCCATTATAACTTGGGAATTCCCAATACAAAAACTCGTGCGGCTTCTGCATCTCATTCAGCAAAGTAGATTTAAAACTGATACCGTCTATACTATCAGGAGGCGCTATGCCTGCAATATCACATATGGTAGGCATAAGATCATAAAAAGCAGAGATGTGATTGCTCTTTGTTCCAGGTTTAATATGATTTGGCCAACTCGCTATTAATGGAATTCGAATTCCTCCTTCATATACAAATCCTTTGGTTCGGCCATATCCATTTGTGAACGGCATGGAGCTTTCGAAATAATCAAAATCAACTCCTCCAGTATAAGTTGGTCCATTATCACTAGAAAAGATAATAACGGTATTTTCATAGATTCCCTTTTCTTTCAAAAGAGATACGATTTCTCCTACTTGAGCATCTAGGTAACTGATCATTGCAGCATAAGTAGCTCTTGGGTATCTACATGGAAAATAGCCTTTATCTCCGATGTATGGCTCCTCTTCTCCAAAAACCTCCCTATACTTGTCTACGTATTCTTTAGGAGCCTGCAGAGGTAAGTGAGGTAATGGTGATGCATAATACATGAAGAAAGGATTGTCTTGGCTTTCTTCGATAAAGGATAGCGCCTTTTCATGGATTCTCTTTGGAGCATACTCTTTCTGATTAAACTTAGCATAACTCTTATCGTTATACGGATCAGCAAGAGAATCTAATTTTGTTCTAGGGGGTACTAATTCATTGTTAAGCACTACTTTTTGTGTGTTTTCCCATAAGTGACAAGGGTACAAATTATGAGCCTGTCGTTGACAATTATATCCATAGAAAAAGTCAAACCCTTGTAAGTTAGGCACGCCATCCGTTTTGGGCGCTCCCAAGCCCCACTTGCCCACTATACTTGTATTATACCCAGCTTTCTTTAATTGGTTGCCCAAGGTTACCGTGTTCTTTGGGATAGGCCTCTGTCCTTCAAGACCTGCATCTAAACATGCTTTTTCATAGTTCCACACGTCACCTCGTTCATCCCACTCATCATTACCCCTTATAAAGGCATGTCCCGTGTGTTTTCCAGTTAAAAAAACACAACGGGCAGGTGCACAAACAGGGGCTCCAGAATAATGTTGTGTAAACATCATCCCGTTTTTAGCAAGGGCATCGATATTTGGTGTTTTGATTTTTGATTGCCCATAAATACCTACCTCCCCATAACCAAGATCATCCGCAAGAATATAAATTATGTTTGGAGGGAACTCTTCTTTGTTTAACAAACTGCAGTTAGATAATATGAAGCAACATAAAATTAGAGCTAGTATTTTGTTCATAGTTCAATTTCATTTTAATGTTATTTACATTCCAAGTGTAATATAAATATTGAAAATGAATTTTATATCCTTGGCTATAAAAGTCATTTCGTTTCTCATATCCACTCACACTTAAAATAAACCTAGACCACCTATAACTTCTAGGTTTCCACTTTGAATTCCATTAAATTTCTTTACTGCTAGATATAAATAGAAAAAATCCATTTAATTATTATAACTTATGTTTCATAAGATCACCAACCTCAACCTACTAACCTTGAATAAGAATCAACCTAAGAAAAAAGGGCAGATCACTACCCGTGAAGAACTCATCTTTGCGCTCAGTTGGGCTGCTGAACTAGAGCATGGACTCACTTGTATTTACCTGTTTGCTGCATTCACAATGAAACGCTTTCCCGAAGAAGGTATTGACGAAGTACAGCAAGATCAAATAAGAAATTGGCAAGGTACAATTCTAGCAGTGGCTATGCAAGAAATGGAACATCTGGGCTATGTCTGCAATATGTTGAATGCTATTGGCGGCGCTCAACATTTCAACAGACCAAATTTACCACAACCTCCATCTTATTATAGTACGAATGGTGCATTTACTTTAGAAGCATTTAACAAAACGACCATGAAGCGGTTTATGGAATACGAAAAACCCGCTTCTACTTCTGATGCAGAAGGTACAGTGATGGGTTCTGGCTTAGTTCCTGATTTAATTCATGTCTCCGACGGCCACACTGTACAGGATCTTTATGATTCCATTTTGAATGGCTTTAAATATCTTGATGAAAAACTAGGAAAGAAGAAGTTATTTATTGGAAATGAAGACGCACAATTAGAAGATGGGGATATAGTTGTGGGCTATGCCAATCGTGAATATGGAATTGATCTTGAAAAGGTAGTTGATCTTCGTACAGCCATAAAAGCAATAGATGTAATTGTTGAGCAAGGCGAAGGCGTCATTCTGGACCATGATCCAAAAGCACCTACCAAAAAACGCTTATCTAAGTTGTATCAGAAGGTCGTCCTGAATGCAAAAGCAATGCAATCTTTGGATTTTAGCAATAAAGGATCTGGTACTAAATTGGTAGCTCTAGGAAACAAATTGCTCAAAAACCTGAGTCTTGTAGCTCCTCGTGCGAGAGATAAGAAAATGCATGCATTGTTGGAGAAGTATAGCACCAAACTTAAAAAACTTATTTCCAAAGCAGAACAGTCCTTATCCAAAACAACAAAATTGGCTACCATTCGAAATAAAATGGTGGATATAGTCATATATGATGTAGAGGGTATTTTGTTGAGTGGATTCACAGAAAAAGACAGTCACTATCTCAGATTCTGGAATATCTACCAAGAAATGCAAAATATCAAATACGAACCTGCAAGAAATGTGGTAGATAATCCTGCATTAAGACATCATGCAGATAATACTGGACAGCCAATTTATAAAATCACGCACCCATATACCTATCATACCTTAGAAGTATTCAATGCTAGTTATGAAGTAATGGTGCAAATGCTTGTTTTAATTTTCTCTTTTAGTGGCATATCAAATACCAATAGAACTCTTCTCATCAATACAGCATTCTTTCCGTTAATGACAATGGTGATTCGACCACTTTCAGAAATACTCACTCTATTACCAGCTGACGAGGACAAAAAGGGTTTTGATGCTCCACGTGCGGGCCCTGCATTTGAGTATTATTTAAATATTGCTCAGCTATCTAACACCCCACAGAATTGGGAGTTTCTCTATGAAAGATTGCAACAAATATCTGATGCCAGCAATACGTTGAAGGCCCCTGATGATTTGAACCTTTACCTACAGCCCGATCTAATAAAGAAAGTTGATCAACAAGTGAAATCCTTACAAGGGAATCTTGCTAGGATTGCAGATAATTTTAAAATTGGTTTTGACCTTTAAATAAATGAAACATGGCCTCACAACATAATTACACCCTATTTTTTAAGGGATGGGCGCAATGTCGTCTAGCTACTGATCCAGATCCAGATTACGAACCACGTGGTGTAAGTGGATATACATTTGCCCTGGCTGGAGAACCTGACATGGATCGTATTATTAACTTCCAAGATCGTAAAGGTGTTGTAAATCGTTCTTTTGGACCACAGGTTGGCGTCAACGTTACTGGTGGGTACTATTTCAAAACAAAAGGCAACGGTGGTAATGTTCAATTTGAAGATAGAAAACCTATTGCAGAAGGGCATCCTCTATTCGGTGCAGATATTGACCTTCTTGGAAGCCCAACGTTTGCATCGCACAATAGTATCCTCGTTTATAACGGTTACGGTATTGTCGACCCTTTTCAGCTCGAAGTACGAACGAAGAATTCAAAAGGTAAAAAGATCAGTATAAGTCGAAGTTTTTTTTGTAGACCCTAGTAATCCAGATCAAAGTATAGAGGATATTCCTATAAGTACATTATCGGATTACACAATCAATGTAGATGCCACCAATACTACTCCACTACACAACGCAGAGAACTTGCGGAAAGCAAAGGATAGAATCAATATTTATGGTTCACCAAACATGCTTTATGAATCTAGCATACTCGATCCAGTAGCCTTTCGCCAACAACGGTTGAAAGAACTAGAAGGAGAATTGGCTAAAGCACTTAAACGAAAGCCCCTCGATCCAATAAATATCGCTGCGTTAAACAAAAGAATAACTGAGTTAAAAATACATGACCCAAGAAATAGACGTACGGCCCAAATGGGAGCAAAAGTACTCCTTCCTTATGCCCTCAATAGTCATCTCGCAAAGGTGAATGGAAAATCTGTAGAACCCGGACCTGCTTGGGCGATAGAGCTATGGATGGGAGGATGGGATGCAGATTCTATGTGCTTTTATATTTTGGGCACCATGGAAATCACATTGCCTCATGATCCTTTGAGTTAGAATTTACTTGTTATTTATACTAGTATCAAAACAGCCTGATTTTAGAAATCAGGCTGCTTCTTTCAATATGCCTTTCAATTTAGTGAATTGAAGTTTATCATTTAAGCACAAGTAAAAGCGCTAACGAATTGTTTGACACCCTCAATGTCTAACTTAAAGATAAATAATCTATGATAAACGGTGCTGAGATTGAAAACCACCTAGATTATACTTTATTGGTTTACTAGTCTAAGCTTTAACTATCTTTGTCCTCACTTCTTATTTCCATCGCGAATTAGTCAATCTTACTTTGACTAGCTAAGCCCTGAAATTAGACAATTAGTAGAATTAAATTAAAAGAGAATATGCTTGACATAGTTAGAAATTGGATAATAAACCAAGGCATGGAGTCGCCTACAGCAGACATTATTGCACGAGTTTTAGTTTTTATATCCATTATTTTATTGAGTCTCATCGCTTATTGGATTGCGAAACACTTTATATTAAAAGGGGTAACCGATATTATAGGTCGAACAGAAACACAATGGGATGATGAAATCCTAAGAAAAAAAGTATTCAATCGTCTTGCGCATCTTGCACCTGCCATTGTCCTATATATGTTTAGTTCAGTTCCTTTTGTTGGTTATGATTGGATCACAATATTGATTGACGGGGCTGTCTTGATCTTTATTATTATTATTGTTCTACTTGCTATGGATGCCTTCCTGAATGCATTCTTGGCTATTTATAATACATATGAAGTTTCCAATAGAATTCCAATAAAGGGATTTATCCAGGTTTTTAAAATTATCATCTATTTCACAAGTACCATATTTATCATTTCAGTTTTACTGAATAAAACACCTGTTATTTTATTCAGTAGTTTAGGCGCACTTACTGCAGTTCTAATGTTTATTTTTAAAGATTCCATATTGGGCTTTGTAGCCGGAATCCAATTATCAGCAAATCGGATGGTTGCCAATGGTGACTGGATCTCAATGCCAAAATATGGAGCTGATGGTGATATTATAGAAATAGCTTTAACGACAGTCAAAGTACAAAATTGGGACAAAACGATTACTACAATTCCCACCTATGCATTGATTACTGAATCATTTAAAAACTGGCGCGGAATGTCTGATTCTGGTGGCCGACGGATTAAACGATCTATTAGTTTAGATATGAATACCATCCAATTTTGTAATGAAGAAATGTTAAATCGATTTAGCAAAATTCAATTTATATCCAGTTACATCGAAAAGAAGAAAATAGAGCTAACAAATAAGAATACACAAGAGCATGTTGATGATTCTAGTCTAGTAAATGGCCGTAGAATGACGAACATAGGAACATTTCGCGCCTATGTAGAAGCATATTTACGTCAGAACCCGATGATCAGTAAAGAAATGACATTTTTAGTCAGACAGCTAGCTCCAACAGAACATGGGTTACCCATCGAAATCTATGTATTTAGCAAAGACCAAGCATGGGCGAATTATGAGAATATTCAGTCCGATATTTTCGATCACATTTTAGCGGTAGTCCCAGAATTTGATTTGAGAGTATTCCAAGACCCTAGTGGTATGGATTTAAAGAAGTTGCTCAATTGATCAATATTGCAATCTATATTTTGATGAACTTTCCAATGTACAATTTACCAAGATCCATCATCTGTATAATGTAGGGACCTGCATCTAATGCACTTATATCTATAGTAGAACCTTGTGAGACTTTTGTATTAAAATAATCCTACCGTTCATATTTATAAAAGCAACATCGCCCTTCAAGGATTGATTTTTCAAATAGATCAGATCAATACTGATGCTAGGGCAAAACTCTAAATTCTCATAATGGTCAACATTTAAATTACTTAGAATTATATCGTCAATAACTTTTGTTTGGGCTAAATTAGTATAAATTGGAAAATTGTAATCGAAATAAATAGATGCCTCATTACTTATTTCATGTTCAACTTCTAGTTCTTTTATTGGCTTTATTTTGAAGATTAAATACCCATCATTCTCATCATCGTTGGATCCTAAATTAATATCCTCAAAGATAAATGAAATTATATTTCTGTCCATGGCTGCGGATACTTCGTGACCAGTATCAACAAGCCGAAAAGAAAAAGTAATATCGCTATCCGTATCTAAAGTATCTTGCACAACAATATTTCGTGCATCAGCTGTCCCTAGATTTTCGAATCTAATTATACAATAAAGGTAATCATCCAACGACTTCTGTTCGATCCACCTTCCTTGCATACATTTTTTATCATTGGGATCAAAAGAATTGAAATCGACATCGCATAATGTATTGGAGATAGTCGTATCAATATTAAGCGACTCCATCATAGTTTAAAGTGCCATCACCATTAAGAGGAAATGCATACATAGGTGTATTCAATAGGAATGTAACATTAAATTCTACTTCATCAAAAGGTAAAAGCGTAGGAATATCCCACTCAAGAAATAAATTCATTTAATACCGATGACATTTGAAAATTGTACTAGTTGAAAGATAGCTTTCGACGAAAATACTAGTACTCGTCTATTAGCTGTTTTCAATATGTATTTATACCACATTTATGCTTTCTCTATTTCAGCAACCACCGCTTCTATTGACATGTCGGTAGAGTCTATTACTTTCACATAACTTGGCCAAGAATATCCATCTAATTCTTTGTTTACAACATCTACTCTTTCTTTCATTTGATTTTCTAAAAATCTTTGTTGGTCTCTTTTATGGTTTACTTCCTTATCACATATTAACCTGACAGAAGTGACTTTAACACCTTGAAATCTAAACAGTTCTCCTCGAATAATTTCATTACCTTTTGGCGACCATACATTGTCAACAACTACGTTCAATCCATTATATAAATATTCGGTCGCTACCATTACAGCCAAATTGGCAAAGAATATTTCTTCTTCTTCAGTCTATTTTGGAAAATCATTTTTGAATTCCCATTCCCGAAAATTATCACATTCAATTGTCACTCCATTTTTAGTTTTTGCCCACTCTTTAGCTGTTTTGGTTTTTCCAACTCCACACGCCCCCGTTAGTATTAAAACTTCTTTTCTCATATATCAAATTTGTTGTTTTCTTATTATGCAATCTAAAAGATGAATATTTTTCCTTTTCCAAACAAACAGTGGCAAATAAATACTGTTTAGATTCCAGTAATACTAGACCCAACTAAACAACATAGCGATTGAAAATATCTTCAAGGACTTGTTGAGGATCATGGCAAATTCCTGGATGTGTCTTAGAACTCTGAATAATCGTACTTCTCGTTGCAACTAACCATCGAAATCTTAAGGATAGTTCAAGTGTCCCTATAAATCCACCTTTGGTATCTCCTTCACATATCAATTCCCATGCTTCTAGATACTTATGGATCATATTTGTATCAACATCATTAGAGAAAGCATTTATTCTTCTTTTATCAATTTTGTATTTAATGCCAAGATACTTTTTCCTTTTCGAGAATAGGATTACCCCAATATTCATGAATTCTTCACGCTCTACTTTCGGAACTAATCTGATTACAGCATACTCATATGTCACTTTATTTTGCATCTGAAGCTTCTTTAACGAGTAAATCAATTTTGTTCAATCGGCTTAATAAGAATTCAACATAAGCCATTTTCATTTCCGAAGTTGTTAAAGAACTGGATTGGTCTATCAACCAATCGTCAGGTATCAATGAGACTATTTTAGTGATTTTATCTTTATCAATTAAGAGTTGAATTTCTTTTGAAGCTTCTGTAAGATGATTGGCTCTTTCTAGTAAAACGTGATCTTTAATATTGGGAAAGGTACGTACGAGGTGTGTTTCCCAAGTCTTCCAATTGTGATGAAAATATAAACTTGCACCATGATCAATAAGCCACAATTCTTCATTCCAGTTTAGGAGATTTGTGTTTTTCGCAGTCCGATCAATGTTTGAGATTATACTGTCAAGTAATACCACTTTGGAGGCCGTTAGTGAATCCGCTACCGAAACTAAGGGATCGTAGGTAATTGATCCAGATAAAAAATGCAACCCCAAATTTACTCCAACACTAAACTTTAAAATATCTTGAATTTCCTCATCAGGTTCCGTTTTTCCAAAAGAGTCGTCAAGGTTCATAAATACGAGTTCAGGAACCTTCAAACCCATTTCTTGAGCTAAAAGTCCTCCAATAAGCTCTGCGATTAAAGCTTTTGTGCCTTGCCCGGCCCCGCGAAACTTAAGTACATAAAGAAGATCATCATTAGCTTTAACAATAGCGGGAAGCGATCCACCTTCTCTTAACGGTTGAAGATATTGAACCACCTCGACTGTTCGTATTTCAATTTTACTCATAAGTCTCAAGATACCAAAAGTTACAATATTTAATTAGGTGTCATTACTTATACTAGAAAATTATAGATTACGTATATCACAATTTTTAAAGCCAAAAATTATATTTGAAAGTGATCTAATTCTTAAAGACCTAAAAAATAATCGTAAACGAAAATTTAAGTTTGAACATTATTTTGATAAATGTCAAGGTAGACTAACCGCAAAGTGGAACTGGGGTGACGAAGGAAAAATCAAACAAGTGTTCTATGGAGATAACAAGTTTTATTATGCTATTGAATTTGAAACGGGTACTCATGTTGAAGGGAGAAACGGCAATTGGTATTTTGAACACAATTCCAACTTTGACAAACTAAAAGATGAGGTAAAGAACCTACCAAAAAGTAAGTGGAATCCTGAGTAACAACATTGGGGGGGGCTATCAGATTATAAAGAAGAGGTTTATGCTTTTGCAAAAAGAAATCGATTTTTCATAAAGTTAAATGATGGGAAACATTATGACAATAATACTCATTTTGCTGAATTTACACGGAACACTCATGAAAATGGAAGAATTTCAGCTGACAAAAATATTCCAAAAGGAATAATCTTTTGCGAGGGTAGAAAAGCGAATAAATTACATTCCAGATTTAAAAAATAATTTTGAAGATGCTGCAATCAAGAGTGTTTAGGAAATTCATGTGAGAGTCATTTAATAAAACTAACTGGTGAAAATGAGTCTGAAAAAGTCAAAGATATATGGAAGGACTACACTTTGCTCGATTTTCTACATATACTTGAGATTAATGTTGATGAAAATAATGGGTTCGACAACATAAAAGATGGACATTACTACAAGTTTCTAGGACACATAAATGCTTTTAATAGACTTTTAGAAAAACTCTTTTGTGAGGAATGTAATAATATTCTTTACCCTAAAAACTCATCACATTTTGCTCTTTATAGAGATGTGAAATTCTTTTTAACGAAGTTCACTGCTCTAAAAATCATAAGGAAGTATATCTAAATAATTATTTATACGAAGAGTGTAAAACTATAATTGATAGCAGAGACTCTAAACGCTGTAAACATGGATTATATATTTGTCCTAATTGTGGAACATGTTGTTCAGAAGATTTTTTTGGTAGAAGGTTGTCGAATCTTCAAAATGAAGGAGGTTATATTCATGCAGACTTAATATTCAATGTTAAAGAAAAGAATGGCCATTTAGAGAAGAAAGAATATTATTGTTATAAGTGTTCGGGAATGATGAGAGAGAAAAGTAATGATTGCTTTAGTTGTAATGATTGTAATACTTTCTATGACTTAACTAAATTCAGATGGCTATCTAGAAAATGGACACAAGTACATAGAAGACGAGAAGACTTCCAAGTAAACTAACAGATAAAAATCTAAAGTCAAAATTTAAAGAAGGTATAGCCCCCCATAAAGTTTTTGGAAATTGAGGGCTAATGTTCGGAAATTTTTACTGTGGGGTGTACCTAGTATATAATGACTATCGACAGAGAGAGGCAAATTTGGCATTTGGTATAATGAAGTAGAATCTTTGCATTACTTAAAGTTTTTATTTTCACTAAAATAGGTCGAGGTAATTCGCATAGAGCGTATAATTTTACTTGAGCAGTACATATTATCAAATGAGCAAAGAAAACCGCTCCTAGAGAATACCTAGCCTTAATTTTTACAAAACGAACAATTCTTTTCTAATGCAGAAAATTTAATTTAGAACTTGTCAATAGCAAGCACAAAAATTATCCTATCTTTAGTTTGATAAGGTGTATATCAAAAGATCAATTGTACCGATAGCCGTTTATATTCAGATAATACTCGTTTAAACACGGATAACTGATAAAATTAGCGTTTTGTGTAATTTGTTGATTATCAAATGATATATGTTGTACACATAAGAGATATATGTGGAAGTTGAATGTAGTGGTACACATATACACAAGTTATGTGGGATTAGAAGAGTAGTAACAAAGAGTAATGAATAAATGTAAATATGAAGGAGTCAAAAAGTGATTGGTTATACATTGCTCCAATAAGGGGGCTGTTACTTACATCTTTCATTAAGAATGAAATTAAGATAGAGAATGTTTTATTTGTATCTAGAAAAAAATTACCTCGAATACGAAAGAAGCTCGGGATTCCTACTGTAATTTCTGAATTACAAAATATTGGGTTAAACAATCCGAAGTCATTTAAGGAAAGCGTTAAAAAAAAATTCTCGGATTCAGAGACTTATGCGATTGTACATTTTAGTGGAACACCAGCGGAAAACAGAAGTGCAAATATTAGAAGAATAGAAAGTGCTATAAATCTTTTAGTGTTCTCTAATTTAGGGCTTAATACGCGAAAATTTAACAGCCATGTCGAGATTAAATCATCTCAAAAGGTTCTCCATACCAGAGAATTTGTTATCGATAAAAACCAAGAAAGATTTTCATTAAATCTAAATACTAAAAGCCCAATTCCATTAGAATTAAATAAGAGATGGCTTCAATTTCATAAATCATTTTTCTATCTCAGATTATTGAAGATTATTTCGGGAAGTAAAGCAAAAAACAAATGGCCTAATACCCTAAAATCAGTGGCTATAACAATTGGCAAGAGCCTAAATACACATAATTTACCTGATGCATTTTTAGGAAATATGATTGCAATGGAAATGCTATTGACAACCAATAACGATAAAACATCAAAGAAATTGATTGAACGAACAGAATTTCTTGTGGGTTGGAACGAGGACTGGGAAAACCAAAAAATATATAAACGAATAGAGGCTTTATACAAGAAACGATGTGATTATGTTCATGATGGAATGACAAAAGATATTTCAGGCTAAGTCTCAAATTGATGTGCTGGGCTAAAAAGTTATAACTTTAGATTAAAAAGGATATGGAAGAATTATTGGACCGTTTTGCACGGCTATTTGTATCAAGAGAAATACTGACTCACTTTGAGGTTGTTAACTTGGAAGAAGATCAAGGGGTCATATTGATAGAAT
>JBLHWH010000152.1:0-16274 GCA_047628935.1 Halioglobus sp.
ATTAACGATAATTAGTACTTCTGATACCTTTTAGGCGTTTTTATATAAAAAGACCAAATTTGGCTGTCCGCTAAATATTTGAATTAAGAATCTTAAGCGGACAACACTATATTGCTTCCATTAATTCTCTAGTATTTGAAACAGTTCTTTCATTGATGATTTAAGTTCATCTCCTGATTTATCCCAATCAGTAAAAGCTTGACCAAATGGAAGTGCTTTATTACCTTCCTTTTCTGGTTCTACATACAAACTGATATTCATGTTTCCTTTGTTTTCTAAAACATCTTCTATCGTTACAAGAGCGGAAAAGTATTCTTGATCTTCGAACTTCTTATATGCATCAAATATCTTATTGATATGCTTTTCGTCTAAGAACCCAATTGTTTTATTTTGCCTAACCTCATTTACTGCATTGATGAATAATACTTTACCTTTTGTCACAGGAGTTTTATTCGTTTTAGTAATAAGCAAACAGGCTTCCATTGGCGAATTATAAAAGAGATTAGGGCCAAGCCCAATAACACACTCCACCAAATCCTCTTCAATCATCTTCCTTCGCATCTCTCCTTCAGAATCACGGAATAATACACCATGTGGCCAAAGTGAGATTGAGCGACCATTATCATCATCTAGACTCTTTTGGATATGCTGTTGGAATGCATAGTCAGCACATCCTTGCGGTGGTACTCCCCACAAATTACGCACATATGGATCATTAGCAAACGACTTCTGATCCCATGCCTTGATGGAATAAGGTGGATTTGCTAAGATGACATTGAATTTTTTCAGCTCATCATTGTGCAAAAATGCTGGATTAGCCAGAGTGTCTCCACGTACTATGCTAAACTCCTCTATGCCATGCATGAACATATTCATACGAGCTATGGCAGAAGTAATCAGGTTGATCTCTTGTCCATATAGTTTTAGTGTACGGTATTCTTTTCCTTCTTCTTTGAGATGTAGTGCACAGTTCAGTAAAAGTCCACCAGAGCCACATGTAGGATCATAGACGCTTTCTCCTGGTTGTGGATCCATGATCATAGTCATCAGCTTGACTACGGTACGGTTTGTATAGAACTCAGCTGCCGTATGACCACTATCATCTGCAAATTCTTTGATCAGGTATTCATAAGCATTTCCTAGTTTGTCATCTGCTATATTACCTAGGCTAAGTTTGTGCTGAGAGTAATGTTCTATTAAGTTGGTAAGCGTCTCGTCACTTAGCCTATTTTTGTTGGTCCATGATGCATCGCCGAAGATATCATAGAGCGTATCAGGGTTGGCCTTTTCGATGTTACGCATGGCATCTTGCAATGCTAAACCTACATTAGTCGTCGTTTCTCTTACATCGTTCCAGTGTGCCCATATTTATCATACGACAAATACAAGAAGAGCTTTAGATCAAACTTAATGTACTTGGATTAAAGTGGTATATAGTTACCAAGTATACATATTACCCCTTAATCAACTTCGTGGAGAGATTAATTCCATCTCCATTAATATGAATAAAATAAACACCACTATTTAATTGATTTGAATTGATCAATAATTTGTTGGCTCCAATTCCAAAGTATTCATTAGATCTTAGTTGTCTGACTAATCTACCTTCTACATCGAGAATACTAACACTAATTACTTTGCCACTCTCAAGATTAAAGTCAATCGCTGCAAGCCCCTGACTTATAGGGTTAGGATAGATTGGTTTTATCCAGTTTTTATTTCCAAGGGTAGGATTGTCAGTTGATGTAGGATCACTAAAAACTACATTTTCGTCGCCTTCATTGTATGGAATACTTAGGATTGGTAAGTAGTACATTTCATCAGTTGTACCTTCTCCCCATGATACGAATACAGGAGGATTAGAGGGGTTTTGAGGATTACTGATCGTATTGTCATATTTAGCAATTGCGTGAATCGTAGATCCTTGAAGTGCAGGAATTAACCTTGTAAAGTAATATCCTCCTTGCCAATTGAAATCCCAGTTTTCGATCTTAATCAAATTGATTTCATTTCCATCTGGATCTTCCAACCATACTTCCCAGTCCGTGCCTAAGTAGTGCATGTGAGGAGAGAGGCCGATGAGACTTCTATCATCACTTAATGTCCATGTACCATGAAATTCTTTCTTCTGGTTCGGCGGAATTATAAATGAGAAAAATCCACCTTGAATATCAAATGGCAGCATAATTCTATCATCTACAAATCTTTCTATTTCTTCTTCAGTTTCATCAGCAAAAAAGATATTTACTTTCGATTTGTCACTCGCATCGACAGGCCATGGAGCATAATGGATTTGTACGACTAAGTCTGCACCTGCTGACATTTTTTGGCCCAAACCATCTGGGTAATATATAGGTTTTGTACCTGGGACATAGCCAGGATATTGATCCCGATTAAGAACTTCATCAGTTCCAAATCCACCAAATCCGATGAATCCATATTCAGGAGTTTGAGCATCAAATGAAGCCGCAGTACCCTGAGTATCTTCGAAAAACAGAGCATGATGCACTATTTGACTATTTCCTGGTCTTAATTCAATTGCCTTAATAACTCTGTTTTCTGTTAACCCAGTAGGCAGTACAAAATATCTGTATTCATCTTGATTGTTACCAGGGTGAATATGTGTCTGTTCAAATTCTAGAACCAAATCAGGTTCTCCTAATAAGGATTCTTCAGGAAAATCAGGTAAGTCTGGTTCTTCAGTACTATTTCCGTACTCTGCTCCTTGATCTACCCAATCAATTATATTTTGTTTCTCTGAATCCGTTAAGTAGTATTCTCCAAGGAGGTGACTATATTCAGGATCTGGTTTCCAAGGTGGCATATATCCTGTAGATACTACTTCCTTTATGATACTCGCCCTATTAAGTGCATCATCATAAGACGTAAGTGTGAAAGGTCCTATCTCTCCTGTTCTGTGGCAAGACGTACATTTATTATAAATTATACTTGCTACATCTTTGGTGTATGTTTTTTGTGCTGTAGATGTAAAGATAACCGATCCGGTGAAGATGAGAATATAGAATAATTTATGCATATATCAATTTTTTTTGTGAGTTGAAACTCGATGGGGTGACCAAATTTACAAAATCTACGGCTAAGGTTTATTTTTTTTTGCTGATGTTATCACTATAATTGATAAAACAGCCAATAGGCTCTGCGAACGGGGTTAAAATTTCTTTGAAATTAAGTGTTCGCTCAATAGCATCCAAAAGATTATGTTCTGTTACTACGTTTCTTCTTTTCCCCAATCTCACAAACTTATTGTCTATTCTGCCTTGGTAGATTATTTTTTCCGTTGTATTATTATATAAGATTGCCTCAGGAGTTACTTGGGCATTCCATTTTGTAGCTTGTTTTTTATAATAGTCAGTTTGCAGTGGGAATTCTATCTCATAAGTTTCTGCGAATAAATCAATCTTCTTAGGTTTTGATGAAAAATTAGGGAAGTAGCCTTGAAAATTAATTCTCGATCCATATTTTATATATAAATCATTTAATAATGTCGTGTAATTTAAACATATAGGACAATCATCCAACAAAAAAAGATGAAGGGTTAAACTATCATTATTAGTATGTGAAGTATCTTGATTTTGGGATTGAGAAGTTCCCACTTGTAGAGCAAAGAATAGCAAAAAGATAATAATTCGCATGCTCTGTAGATTTGATTAGAAAGTTTAGTGACTTACCGTGTGTACGTTAGGGTTGTGTTTATAGGTCCTTGAATAGGATGCCCAAGGTGTGCTTTTGTAAAAATTTCCTGAGAAATAAGTCATAATCATTTCAAAAGTCTTTTCATCTTGAAATCCAGGGATAGGTTGTATTACAGATAATTCTTCATCCAAGAAAACAACAGTGGGGTAGCTTAGTTTGCCTTGGGTGATTGCGACTGCAAGTTCATGATATCCTTTTCTACCGTTTCTAATGTATTTATAAGTCTGGCCGTTAAAGTCAATGTCCGTCTTAGTTTCAGCATCAAATCTGATAGCATAATAGTTCTTATTAACAAAGGTGGCAATCTGATCTTTTTGAAAAGTAGCTTTGTCCATCTTTTTGCACCAAGTGCACCACTCAGTATATATGTCAACTAAAATTTTCTTTTGCTCTATCTTATGAGCCTGCAATGCATCTTCCCATGAGATCCATTTGATCTTATTTTGAGCAAGTGATTCATTAGAGAAACCAGCGATAAGTAATAAAACAAGAGATATTTTAAAGATACTTTTCATATCGTATTTCTGTTAATAAAAGGCTACCGTCAAAAAGATAGCTATCGTTTGAAAATAAAACGTTTCAGTTGCTTTTCGTTTCCTTTCTAAACAATAAGGTGTTTAAACTTATATTCAAATAACGACAGAAATTATGAGTTTACCTCAAATTTCAAACGATTTAATTGTTTTTTAACGAATTACTTAATAGTATATCAAATATGGCTTGAATATGTAAAGTTCTTAATTTTTATATATTTTATTTTTGATGATATGTATCGTGTTTCCATCTGTATGTCTAGTGGAGGACAAACGACCGCTGATGTGGGGCGCTTTTGTACCGGCATGGATTATTTTGGAAGTACTTATTACGATAGCCTCGTCCCAAAGGTTTTTCTTTAGGAAACTTTTAATCAGTTGAGCTCCACCTTCTACCATAAAGTGATAGATGTTCAATTTTAATAATTCATCACAAAGGTTCTTGAGGAAATCCTCAGATTCAAAGTCTAGTGCAATAAGTGATTTGTTTTTTGAAAGCGGGTAATCCTTCTTTTCAGAAACTATTATAGTCGGATGATCATCTGATAATAGTGTTAGATCCTTTGGCAATTTACCTTCTCTGTCCAAAACTATTCTCGTAGGTTGCTCTCCAGGAAAGTGCCTTAATGTCACTGTGGGGTTGTCAATCAGCGCAGTATTAGTTCCTATTAAGATAGCATCAGTATAGGCTCTAAGTTTATGTGTGAATACATTAGTGTATTGATTGGTTAGGTGCACTTGTCCATCTTCTTTTCCTATGAAGTTGTCTGCACTTTTTGCCATCTTAATTTGTATGAAAGGTCGTTTTTTTATATTCACAACTTCAAATTCAGAAATTAGATCTTTAGCTTGATTTCTTGTTTTTGAAACAACTACATCTCTTCCTAAAGATATTAGCTTTTCTATCGACTTGTAATAGACTTTTTCGGTTGGATCTGGGAGTGCTATCCTTATTTTAGGAATATTATGTTCTAGAATAAGATCAACGCATGGGGGCGTTTCTCCAAAATGATGGCAAGGTTCTAGAGAAATATAGATAGTACTTTTCTCTAGTAGGTGTTTGTCTTTCTTCTGTACACTATCTACAGCATTGACTTCAGCATGATGACTGCCTTTTATCCGATGATAACCTTCACCTATGATTCTATCTTGATATACAATCACAGCACCTACTTTTGGATTAGGGCGAACTTGTCTGCCACCTAATTCGGCTAAGTCAAAGCATCTTTGCATGTATAATTTATCCAGCATTTGCATATTTGGCTTTTACAGGAGTCATAGATTTGAGTTTTTCTATCACTTGATCGGCTTCTGCAACTGTATTGAACTTCGAAAAAGAAAATCTAACAGTCTTTCTATCTGTCTCATGACCGATAGCAATCAATACGTGAGAATCATTTTCGATACCAGAACTACATGCACTACCTGATGAGGCACTTATACCAGATATATCAAGGTTAAACATAAGCATATCTGCCTTTGGGGTTGGCGGGAATGATACACTCAATACATGGTGCATGTAAAAGTCTTTTGTATTTCCATTGATTCTAATATCTTCGAATTCTGTCAATAA
The DNA here is from genome assembly GCA_047628935.1 of Halioglobus sp. GTDB lineage: Bacteria > Bacteroidota > Bacteroidia > Chitinophagales > Saprospiraceae > CAJXUU01. Next base: position 5,821 of record JBLHWH010000152.1, read on the forward strand.
TCTATGTATAAATCTTTCTCTGATTTCTGCAATTTGTTCTATGATTAGTTTTTGTTCTGAAACAGCAATGTCCAAAGCTTCTGCCATACCGGCTATGCCGATTACATTTTCGGTGCCAGCTCTCATATTTCTTTCTTGTGCTCCTCCATGGATAAAAGGAGGAATGATGTTGTTGTCATTCATGTAAAAGAAACCTGCACCTTTTGGACCATGAAACTTATGTGCTGTGCCGGATAGAAAAGCAATAGGCGTTTCATTTACATCTATATTATACTTACCCATAGCTTGCACGGAGTCAGTATGTAATAATACATTTTCATGATTGCTGCATAATTCACTTACTCGTTTGAGATCTAGCATAGTACCTATCTCATTGTTGCCGAGCATAAGTGATACTAGTGTTTTTTTTGTTGTGTTAGAAAGAATGGTTGATAGTTGTTCAGGGTCTATATTACCACCAGAATCTACTTTAAGCATTACGATTTCTACTCCCTTTTTGTCTTTGAGGTAGTCCATCGTATGAAGTATACAGTGATGTTCCGTTGGTGCACTTATGATTTGAGTTACTCCAAGATATTCTACACAATTCTTTAGAATCATATTGTTTGCCTCGGTAGCGGAGGACGTAAAGAATATCTCTCCAATTGAGGCTTTGACAATGTTAGCTATCCTTTTTCTTGCGTCCTCAATAATAGACCGTGCATGTCTTCCATGAAAATGAATAGACGAAGGATTGCCATAATGATTCTTCATTACGTCTATCATCCGCTCTTGTACTTCTGGATCTAGCTGCGTTGTAGACGCATTATCAAAGTATATTCTATTCATCTGTATCTCTTTGTTCATCGCAAAGATAAGGATCAGAATAATAACGAAGTCAGATAAAAGAAAACTTTACACTATATCAATATACTGAAGAGATTATACCAATGATTTTGAAAACCAACCTTCTACTAATGTTGATTCTCCACAATCACCATCCTTATGGGAGAATTCATTTGCTTTGTTACAGTATTCATAATCTATAGCCCAGGCTTTGTGATTAAAAGCTAACTCTTTAATAGCATCACATATAAATCTAACTTCCTCGTCTGTCATGGTAGGGTGGAGTGATAATCTTATCCATCCGGGTTTGTTAGTCATGTCGCCCATGCTAACGGACTGAGTAATCGACTGTGATTTTTCATAAGATACTTCTAATAAGTAGTGACCGTATGTACCTGCACAAGAACAACCGCCTCGGACTTGGATACCGAATCTGTCATTAAGAAGCTTCACTGCCAAGTTATAATGCAGATCCTCAATGTAGAAAGAGATAACTCCCAATCTGTCCTTATGGCTATCAGCTAAAATATGAAGATTATCAATTGAACACAATCTAGGCCAAGCGATATCTAATAATTCATGTTCACGAGCTATGATCTTTTGAGTACTCATTTTATCCTTTAACTGGATACTGAGAGCTACTCTCATCGTTTGTAAAAATGAAGGCGTACCTCCATCCTCTCTAGCCTCTATGGCTTCATAGTACTTGTGGTCTCCCCAAGGGTTAGTCCAGTCTACAGTACCACCACCAGGATTATCCGGTACTTTGTTAGAGTATAGTTTTTGATTGAATAGTAATATGCCAGAGCTAGATGGCCCACCAAGAAATTTATGAGGACTAAAGTAGATTGCATCTAAATATGATTCTTCATCAGTTGGATGCATATCAATATCAATGTATGGCGCAGAGCAAGCAAAATCAACGAAACATAGTCCTTCATTTTGATGCATCATTTTCGAAATGTCATGATAAGGAGTAAATATACCCGTCACATTACTACAGGAAGTAACTGCCGCAATTTTTACCTTTCTATCCTTATATTTCTCTAATAATTCTTGTAAATGCGCTAAGTCGCATGCACCCATTGGACACGCTCTTATAATTTCTAAATCACAAATAGTCTCTAACCAACTCGTTTGATTACTGTGATGTTCCATATGCGAACAAAAAACAATAGGTCTCTCGGTTACGGGAATTTCAACCTTATCTGCAAATTTCTCATGAACTTTAAGCCCTAATATTCTTTGTAATTTATTCACTACACCAGTCATGCCTGAATTGGACGAAATAAGAATATCATGTTCGTTGGCATTTACATGCTCTTTAATGATCTCCTTAGCCCTATGGTAGGCTAGTGTCATAGTTGATCCTGTAATCGTTGTCTCTGTATGCGTATTACCAACATATGGATACATCTCTTCATTGAATAATTTTTCGATAGGTGCATACATACGACCACTGGCTATCCAGTCAGCGTATATTATTCTTTTTTTTCCAAAAGGTGAATCGAATGTTTGATTCTGACCTATTATGTTATGCCGGAATTGATCAAAATAAGTCTCTAAGGACGTCTTGTTAGTTACGGTAGTTGTGTTCATTACAGTTAGGGTTTTATAATGAAGTTATTTAAGAACATAATGTTAATTCCTTTCCAAGCCATTGACTTAACTTCCGATAGTTATTGGGATTAGCTTTTTTTCGTCATTTTTCGACGAGGCATTTACAATTCATTTCAATCTTAGTTTTTAAATCGCTTCAATGTTTAAGTAAATGTAATTCGCACAAATGAATTATTCAAATAAATTATTTAAGAAATGTCACTTTTGTAGTGTTAAATTTTTAATCAATTTTAGTCAAGAGTGAAATTCTCTATGAATACAGCTCATTTTTAATCTATAAGCATTGGTTCTCATTATTGAAATTAGCAAAACGCTAATAAATCGCTTCAATAATAAAAACGGGTTTTTGTACTTTTTTATTACCGCTTATTGGTAATTATATTTGAATCCTAGAATGGCAAAAGATAATAAAGACTAGAATATTAAGTCTGTATTTATTACTCCATTACCCCCATGAAATGGTACAAACTTCATGTGCAGTTGCTCAATATTTATTATACTAAAGCTAATCAATGTAACAGAATTATTTCAAACTGCTGGTGACTATGTTAAGAGTTTTACGACTGAACTAGAAGTGCTTCCTGGAATAGAAACAATAGGAGCTACCAATGAATTAGACGCTACGTATGCAGCTGACGTGACGTACTAGGGGAATGTCCGCCGTTTCTCTACAATATGGTGTAATTACCTTTTTCGCTTTAAATGCTGTGATTTATAGAGCCATTTGCTTTTGGGAGAGGATCACCTATTTCTGCTCCATTTAGTTGTGGATCAACTAATACCTGTGCAAATGTACATGCCCCTAATATCCCTTGCACGATAGCCGAAGCTTCTGGTACCAGTAGTTCAGCTTTTGTAGCGGAATTCACAAGTCATGGAATAGATGGGTATTCTTAAAAAGATTTAGCACCTAAGGAAAACTGCTAGTCAGTTTTGGCATCTCAAATTGAGCCAGAGAAAGAGTTTGTTTTTGGTGATGGAGGGAATTTAGAAAATTTTGGAGCTATTTCTTTAATATAGCATAAAGTGAATAACCTTGTGATTTTTGTAAATATAAGTACTAAATTGAATGAAAAATTTAATACCCTTTATTATCCTGGGCCTTCAGATGTCAGTTCAGATATTTTAACGCTATTTGGTATTCAATTTCCTGCCTCTAGAGATATGAATAGAAATAAAGTTTTTTCCAAAACAGATATGCTTAACTTAATGTCTCAATTAGTTAAAAAAAAAAGGATGGGAAGTAGATTATAGCGACTACATCCCATTATACTGTTGCAAATCTCTGGTGGGGAATTCCTGATGGAGAGACCATTAATATTACTTGGGTTTACAATGACTCCGTTGAGGATTTTAATGGTTTGTTAAAAGGGGACATTAGAGATGAAATGGAATTTGAAGATGTTGGAGATTTTGCTCACTTTCCAAGGTATGATACTGGAGATGAATACTTCCTGCGCTTGGTGAAGTTAAGTCCAGAACAGATTAATTTGATTTATCAATTTAGTGCCTGGAATGTTTACTCTAATCCTGATCAATTTAGTCTACTGCAAAAATAATAGAAACATAAAAAAGTATAAACAGGAATTCATCAGTATGTAATAAATTCAGCTATATATGGGTGAATTGCTTTCGCTATTAAGTCTAAGGAATGATACATTAATAAAGTACGTTTTTATGTGCTGATATTTATTCATTCTTCAAGACAAAAAAACGTAAGCTACGCATCACATAGGCGAGGCTTTTTAACGCAGAAGAAGGGAAAAAGATCCAGCAGAAGAATGTAACTTTACTATTGATTCATTCCTAAGTGAATTATTGTTTAAAACGTAGGACAGAACCCATCATTATTTTCAACCTCACCTAAATAAGAAATACTAATTTCTAAAGCATTAAGACCTTTACGATCTGATACTAGATCACCAATGCTATGATCATAGCTTAACCCAAGAATAAAATTCTTAATCTCATATCCTGCGGAAAAAACGATTGATTCTACACCAAACCCTTTTTCATTTTGAACAAACCTTAACCATGGTCCGAAATGAATATAGGTATTTTCTTTCTCTAAGAGCTTGTATCTGAAATTTGTACCTAAGTTCACTTCTGTGTGAGGTCCTTGATTTAAAAATAGGGCTCTTGGTTGAACTTCTAATACTTCACTAGTTTTTATGCTTGAACCTACATATCCTGTAAGTTTTGCGTGTAAGACATTTTCTTTTATTAGATCAGGGTCAGGGGACTCATCAGATTTATAAAAACTAATATTAGGCGAAGTAAGGTGCGCATACGACAAACCAGCATAGTATTGTCTGCCTTTTATTGGCGAAATTGAATAGTTAAGTCCAACTGCAAAATCCAAAAATGCAAAATTGTTAGCGGGTAATAACTCTCCAGTTGATTGGTCAAATCCATCTATTGCATTGAACTGATCTTGAAAGAATAGGTCTTCATAGTTGATACTCTTTTGAATAATTCCCAATTGAACTCCTATTCCTAGATAATTATCAAAATTTTGGCTCAATGATTTATGGTATGCACCCACTAAAGCTATTTGATTTGTATTTAAATCAAAGTCTCCTACCTGATCAGAGAAAAACATAAATCCTCCAGCAGCTATATCTGGTCTGTTTTGTTTGTCATTGAGCAAATATTTAAGGTCTCCAGACGCACCAAATGTCTTCAACGAATTATCCAAAGCTCCTCTCCATTGGTCTCTATAATTCACAGAAACCCTATAGTTTCCTGACGAAGATCCAGCCAGTGCAGGGTTTAGGTTCAGCGGACTTGCATAGAATTGTGAAAAATGAGGATCTTGACAAAATCCACTATTGGGTAATAATAGAAATGCTACAAACCCTAAGAGAAACAATCTAAAATGTGTGTGATTAATTTTCATTCGTACTTTTTACAGCTATTGAAACGTAAAAGTAATTAAAGTATTTTGGCTCTATAATGTTTTATGTGGGTAATATTTGATCTCCTATGTCAACAAAGACTATACCTGATGATTATGAAGACTTCGATAATCGATATTTCGAGATTTTGAGAAAATATTAGATTGTGAATGTTTTGAATAAAGAGCTAAAATTCAGCGCAATAGGGTGATGTATATAGGCATAGTTTTTCTGTCGAATGAATAATTGGCTCTATATTGAATTGTGTGGGTCATAGAAAATGAAATACTTTGAATTTTACTTTAATGAAACCAGGTCAGAGCTAAATAAATTACATGAAATAATAGATGCATCTAGACGGAGTTACATTATTTCTTTATGAATGCCTATTTTCGGAATCCGTCCTTCAGGCCTTATGCTCATTTTGTTAATCATATACGACGGCTTAGCTGCCATCGCCAATTGGAAACGATCCTTCAGATCTTGAAAAAGAGACTAGTTTTATATTTGAAACCTTTTGTGAATGTAATTACTTGTAAAGCCCAACAGGCTGATCTCTCTCTCTCTCTCTCTCTCTCTCTCTCTCAGCTATGGACGGAAGGCCATATTAAGTTTATGGTAATTATTAAAAAAAGTAGAAGGGCTGATTTCAAAATGGTAAATCAACAGGAGGTTATTTATTCATATTTCTATGTTAAATAGGAAAATGAAATGTAATTTTGAGAAACTTGTGGAATGGCTTAATAACTACCTAACTGCTAAAATAGCTTTCGTAGGATTTATCATTCGACCAGTCAGATGATTGGCTTTTGTTTTCGTACCAGTGTTATTTAATATTTCGAATGCTTGCTTCGTCGTTAAACTAGGATTTAGAGATTTCATTACTGCAACTAATCCAGATACATGAGGCGCTGCCATACTAGTACCATCGAAACTAGCATATTTTCCACCTTTCCAAGTAGAAGGTATACTGGTTCCTGGGGCGGCTATTCCGTAATTAGTATTGGTTATATAATTAGAAAACTGTGCTTTATTTAAACTTTTATCTAATGCAGTTACAGTAATTACAATATTAGAATTAGCGGGTACGATTTGTGATGCATCTCCTGCATTATTACCTGCAGCCGCAATGATAATTACATTGTGATCTTCAGCATACTGAAGTGCTGCGTCGTATGCTTCCTCTTTTATTTGAGTAGATTTTCCTCCAAGAGACATAGATATTACGTCTGCACCAGCATCTACCGCTTCTATGATACCTTCTAATATTCTAGCTTGTGTGCCAAATCCGAAGTCGTTCATCACTTTAACACTACTTACCGTAACCCATTCATTACCTGGAGACATGGATGCTATACCTATACCATTATTTGATATCGCAGAAGCTACACCAGCACAATGCGTACCGTGTCCATTTCCGTCTGATTCGTTACCATTTACATCGTTTGATTTATGTCTGAAGAAATTGGAGCCAATATCTTCATGATTGGGGTTTACACCGCTATCAAGGATAAATAGTTTTGCAGTTCTTGCAGGTGTATACTTAGATTTCTCAAATAAGGGATAATAATTCTGCATATTTAGAGCCGCCATATTCCATTGAGAAGCTGCCATAGGATCAGAAACAACATTTGAAAATTTTGTTTTTGCAGTCTTTTGAGTATTTGATACAGGTTCTAGTCTCAATATTTCATTAGGTTCGATCCAATCAACTCCATTCTGCTGACTTATTTCGCTTATAGCTAAATTTATATCGTATCCTTCTTTGATGTCAATTTTATAAAAATCGTCAAGCTCAGTAATTTCAGAATCTTTTGGTTTTAAGAATGGATTTACTGTGATAATGAATGATAATTCTTTAAGATTAGAGATAATATGCTTTGAATCATAGTGATCTAACTCTACAATCAATTCTGCTTCTTGGTCCATTTTGATACTTGGATCTAAAGTCGTGTGAGGATTTGTAACATAAAGATTGAGACCAAAGGCTGCCATTACGACTGCACCAACTTGCGCTATCTTATTTTTACTAAGAGAAATTAAGATAAAACCCAATATTGAAAGACCAAATAATACAGACAGTCCTTCAAATACCTTCACGTCCGCTTGGATAGGAGCTCCTAATGTTGAAAACACCCAGAAAGCAAAAGCTGCCATAAATGAAAACCCAAGTATAGGACTTAGCGACTTATTCTTCTTGAAAATATTCCAAAATCCGAATGTGAATATAAGTATGTTGTATAATATCATAATTGTATCTTAAATCATAAATCTAATTAATCCATTAGACTCTGATGCTGTTATACCTTTATATGACTTCAAATTTAGTAGTTGGTTACTTAAATAGATCAAAATATAGATGAGTAAACCACTTTTAACTATGAATAGCATGACATACGACAACTAACTAGTTTAAATAAGCACTGATTAAACAAAGAATACATTGTAAAAATTTATATTTTTGTGGCTTCTAAGAATGAATATTAATAAATTACGTTTTTATGAGCTGATATATTTTATTCTACAAGACAAAAAACGAAAGCGAAGCACTGTGCATCGGCAAGGCTTTTTGACGTAGTAGAATGGAAAAGTATCAAGCGGAAGAATGTTAATCTATTATTGAACCATTCCTTAAAATTGAACAGCCATACAAACAAGTAATAAACATGGAAAATAAGTCACCAGAAAAAGTACATTGCCTTATCATTGGATCGGGACCTGCTGGTTACACAGCAGCTATATATGCCGCTAGAGCCAATATGAAACCTATTTTATATACAGGGAAAGATCCTGGTGGGCAACTTACGATTACGAATGATGTAGAGAACTATCCTGGTTACCCAGACGGTATAATGGGACCTGAAATGATGGAGCATTTCAGAAAGCAAGCTGAAAGATTCGGAACAGAGGTCAGGTATGAAATGATCGAGAAAGTAGACTTCAGTGGTGACAAACATAAAGTATGGTCAGAAACTGGTCATGAGATAGAAGCAGATGCTGTAATTATCTCAACTGGTGCAAGTGCTAAATGGTTAGGACTAAAGTCAGAAACTAAACTCATGAACAAAGGTGTATCTGCATGTGCTGTTTGTGATGGTTTTTTCTTTAGAGGAAAAGAAGTGATCATCGTAGGCGCTGGAGATACAGCGGCAGAGGAAGCGACTTATCTTGCAAAACTTTGTACGAAAGTTCACATGCTAGTAAGAAAAGACGCGATGAGAGCAAGTAAGATCATGCAAAAAAGAGTTCTAGACGCTGAGAACATCGAAGTATACTGGAATACTGAAACAGTAGAAGTACTTGGAGATGATGAAGTTATTGGCGCTAAAGTGAAAAACAACAAGACTGGAGAAGAGAGCGTTATAAATTCTAGTGCATTTTTCGTAGCGATCGGTCATAAGCCGAACACATGGATCTTCGAAGATTATCTTGATATGGATGATGCGAAATATCTTGTGACAAAACCAGATACTACGAATACGAATGTAGAAGGTGTATTCGCAAGTGGAGATGCTCAGGATAATGTGTACAGACAAGCGGTAACAGCTGCTGGTACAGGCTGTATGGCGGCTCTAGATGCTGAAAGGTATCTTGCAGCAAAAGGAATAATATAATAGTAATTTGCAGTTACAAAGAATCCCTAACCTTCTAGAATCTGTAAGAATTGTTTTTGACAAAATTATAGGCGACTGATGCTTGCCTTATAACCAACAAATTTTTAGAAAATGTCAAAGTTTAGAAAAGGAGTTTTACACGGTGATGAAGTCACTGAATTATTTGATTATGCCAACAAAAACAATTTTGCTCTTCCTGCAGTAAATGTTGTTGGTACTAACACTGTAAATGCAGCACTAGAGACAGCAAGAGAGGTGAATTCACCAATCATTGTTCAGTTTTCTAATGGAGGATGTGTATTCTATGCTGGTAAAGGATTGAGCAACGAAGGACAGCAAGCCGCTATCTTAGGTGGGATCTCAGGAGCTATGCATGTACATAACCTTGCAGAAGCATATGGCGTTACAGCGATACTTCATACAGACCACTGTGCTAAGAAATTACTTCCTTGGATCGATGGATTATTGGATGCAAGTGAAGCGCATTTCGAAGCGAATGGTTATCCTTTATTCAGTTCTCACATGATTGATCTATCAGAAGAGCCAATCGAAGAGAACATAGGAATCTGTAAAAAGTATCTGGAAAGAATGTCTAAAATGGGCATGACACTAGAAATAGAACTGGGTGTAACTGGTGGTGAAGAAGATGGGGTAGATAATACAGATATTGATTCATCCAAATTATACACACAGCCTGAAGAGGTAGCTTATGCATACGAAGAGTTAAGCAAAGTAAGTGACAAATTCACGATCGCTGCAGCATTCGGAAATGTACACGGTGTATACAAGCCTGGAAATGTAGAGCTTACTCCAAAGATCCTAAAGAATAGTCAGGAATATGTAGAGAAGAAATTCAATACCGCTCCACAACCTATCAACTTTGTATTCCACGGTGGATCAGGATCATCAAAAGAAGAGATCAGAGAAGCGATCGAATATGGTGCGATAAAAATGAATATCGATACAGATCAGCAATGGGCATTCTGGGATGGGATCAGAGTATATGATGCTAAACACTATGACTACCTGCAATCACAAATTGGATCTCCTGATGGCTATGATAGTCCAAACAAAAAATACTACGACCCAAGAAAATGGTTAAGAGCTGCAGAAGAGTCATTTATCACAAGACTTACACAAGCTTTTGATGATTTGAATTGTATGAATAAAAATGCATAATCGATTGCATTTCTATAGGAAATATGAAAGCATCCAGCATTGACTTGTTGGGTGCTTTTTTTGTTTGGGATTCTTATCCACTTAAAGTTTGAAAGAATGCACTATCTTGATTAATTAAACCAAATACAATTTTGTTGTTAACGTTTATAAAAATCTTTATTTCTATTGTTTTTGGATTTTATATTCCATTTTTACGTGAAAGTCATAGATCAGAAGGGTTGGGAGATATGCGAAAGGATTGGACAGATTTCTAATTCATTAGGTTTGGGATTCCTTCTTGGGTTTCCTTTATTTTTTTGAATGATTTGCTTATTAAAAA
>JBLHWH010000153.1:0-16093 GCA_047628935.1 Halioglobus sp.
AGCATGATCAAAAGAATAAATAGGGTAGGCTATCGAACAAAGGATTCGATTTGAATAAGTTATAAGTCAAAGTTAGATGTGACGCTAACGCTCGGTGAAAAAAATCTAGGTGTGACGCTAGCGCTCGGCGTCTAAATTAGATGTGACGCTAACGCTCGGTGAAAAAATCTAGGTGTGATGCTAGCGCTCGGCGTCTAAATTAGATGTGACGCTAACGCTCGGTGAAAAGATCTAGGTGTGACGCTAGCGCTCGGCGGCTAAACTAGGCGTGACGCTAACGCTCGGTGAAAAAATCTAGGTGTGACGCTAGCGCTCGGCGGCTAAACTAGGCGTGACGCTAACGCTCGGTGAAAAAGCTAGGTGTGACGCTAGCGCTCGGCGGCTAAATTAGATGTGACGCTAACGCTCGGTGAAAAAGCTAGGTGTGACGCTAGCGCTCGGCGAACGAACGAGAATGTTGACTTAAAATATTGAAGTTTATAATGAAAACCGTACCTTAATGACGAACAAATGAGGGTAAAAAAGCCTATCTATAACATTGCATAACATATCAGCCTCCCTATCGGTCGGCCGCTAGTTATGCTTGGACGTTAGCTGTCAGAAATAAAATAAAGAATGAGAAAAAATCACAAAAATTGCAATTCTAGTTAAAATGTAGTATTTTTGAGAAAAAATCACAAATAATGTTACTTCAGTTTAGTATAGAGAATTACCTTTCTTTCAAAGATGAAGCTATTTTAAGCTTTATAGGTAATAAATCAACAAAAGAACATGAGTCCCAAAATGTTACCGTTTGGAACGATCTTAAGATTTTAAAATCAGCCGTTGTATATGGAGCCAATGCCTCAGGTAAAAGTAATCTATTCTCTGGTATTGGTTACATGAGACGAATTGTATCTGATTCGTTCAAAGATGCAATTTCAGATGATACACCGATTTCAGAGAAAAAAAGCAGATCATTTCAATTAAACCCTAAGACGAAGGAAGAGAGCTCATTTTTTGAAGTTGTTTTCGTCCAAAATAATGTTCAATATAGATATGGATTTGAAATTAACAAAAGTGACATTGAATCTGAATGGCTGTATTATGTGCCAAATAAAATAGAAACTAAACTTTTTTATAGAGAGGGACAGGATATTCAGATTAATGCGACTAAATTTAAAGAAGGACATAAACTTGAATCTAAAACAAGAGAAAATGTTTTGTTTTTATCAGTTTGTGCTCAATTTAATGGTGAAATTTCTAATTCAATTATTGATTGGTTTAAGGACATCAACATCATTTCTGGAGTAGAAGATCGAAGTTTTGGTGGATACACAACAAATAAAATCAAGAAAGGTAAACAATTCAGTAAATGGGTAAACAAATTCATCAACTTTTTAGAGATTTCTAAGCTTTCAGTTGAGGAGGAAAATATTTCAAATATTAATATTGACGAACTCGATATTCCTGATGAGAAAAAAGAAATCAAAGATGTTTTAATTGCCATACACAATTTACAAAAAAAGCAAAAGACAAAAAGTACTTTAAAGTCCTGGCATAAGGTTTACAACGATAATAAGATTTTAGTTGATACGGTAGCTTTTGATTTTCATATGGAATCTAAAGGAACGCAAAAATTAATTTATCTATTAGGCCCTATCTATGATTCATTAAAAAACGGGAAAATTTTACTCATTGATGAGTTAGATTCTAGATTACATAGTATTCTCACCAAGAATTTACTGAATATTTTTCACGATGGAAATAAAAATAATGCCCAATTTCTTTTTGCATTACATGATCCATCATCGATGGAAAATGATTCCTTTAGAAGGGATCAGATATATCTAATTGAAAAAGATCAATATGGTGCATCTTCATTGTATTCATTACTTGATTATAAGAAAGTTCGTAATGATGAAAAATTCAGTAAAAATTATTTAAAAGGAAGTTACGGTGCAGTACCATACATAAATAGCTTTACAAACTTAATGGCAGAAGTGTATGGGAAAGAGTGATAAGAGAAAGAAATTAAATAAAAGTGCCCTCCAAAGGAAAAGTAAACAATTAGAAGTAAAAAAAGAAGGACTAACTAAGGCAAGAAAAGTCGTAATTGGCCTTGCCCTATTGGACAATACTCAAGGGCAAGATTATGAGAACTGGGAGGAATATCAATTGCTTTCCAAAGCATTGTCGAGAATTCAGGGTCTATGTTCGATGACAGTTGAAGAGGCTAAGCGACAACAAATTATTAAGGAATATGACTATGAGGTGCCTGATGGATCTAAATTTGTAAGACCAAAACATATTGCCGAAGACATTCGATGGGCTTCATTAAGGATACAAGCTAAGGTTAGGATAATAGGGTTTCTAGAAGATGGCTATATATTTCAAATTGTATTTTTAGATAAAGAGCACGAATTTTATCCAAGCACCAAGAAAAAAACATAGGAATCCGACAGCTAACACGGAGTGATGATGTAAGAGCTCGTGCCTCACTCCTCCACATACTCCTAATACGTTATGTTTATCATAGCTGCTTCCCACAAATAAAATCAGATTATTAAAGAAGATTTTCTGTTTTTGTAATTTTCGTTTGGCGGAAATTAATAAAATAAAAGAGCAATCGTTAAATTTGTGTGATAGAAATTAGACCAATTTTTTTAATATTATTTCCGACTGTCGGAGTAAATATGGAACATGAAATACTTATTATTTATTTTTTCTGCCCTTTCAATACATTCTTGTAAAGTCTCAAGTAAAATTGAAAACGTTGATAAAACTGCTTTCATTATGACCTAGGATAGCAGCAATGATGGCTATGGAGAAAGTAATCAAATTATTATTCCATTGAGAGGAGCATATTCTATTAAATGGAATGATGTCAATGAACTAAAGAATAGTGGAAATGTGGAAAATTGTATTGGCAATACTCTTGTTACTTTTCCAAAGCCTGGAGTGTATAGACTATTCATCTATGGAAAATTGGAAACAATGAATTTCGCTCAATATACAATTGATAGTATTCCTGTATTTGGTACTAAAGATTTTAAGTTTTTATCAGTGGATCAATGGGGCGAGAACATTTGGCAATCATTTGATTCTTTTTTTTATAAATGTAATAATGTGCGAATTATAGCAAAGGATGCTCCCAATCTTTCTAAGGTAACTTCTTTTAGTAACACATTTTGCAGTGCATTAAATTTTAATAGTCCTTTAGACCATTGGGATATGAGCAATGTTAAATTTATGACTTCAATGTTTCATGATGCCCATAAGTTTAATCAATCTATTGGATCTTGGAATGTAAGTTCTTTGGTAAGAGCTAATTCAATGTTTGTTGATGCATATGAGTTTAATCAACAATTAGATGAATGGGATGTAAGTAATGTAACCCGAATGGGAGGGATGTTCTCTGGCGCTCATAAATTCAATCAAAATATAGAAAATTGGGATGTGTCAAATGTAAAAGATATGCCTTACATGTTTCATTACGCATATGATTTTAATACTTAAATTCTCCGATGCTTGCGTCGGAGTCATAAAAAGATGTTTTTGCATAAAAACGCCTTATCACAAAAAAGATCCGAATACCGACCTTTAGGTTGGAAAAATTTTGGCGAATGCTCCATCCGCTTGCGGTGGGGTAGTCAAAATTTAGGATCTTTTTTACTCAACCTTTGGATAAATGGAAATCATCTGAAAATTGTAAAATTAGTGAGGTCATTTATAATGGGACATATAGAGGAGTATTCACTGATACTAATATGTCAAAAGAAAATCTTACCATGACTCTCTCTAGTTGGAACAAGGTTGATTTATTAAATTTGTTCTGGGAGAAAAAATGATAATACACATAACAGGCGAAGAAAAAGTCATTTTCCCTGTCGGTCACGCGCTGTTTTTAGCAAGAGTTAATGTATAATTATAAAATAGAATAAAACCAATTCTGCATAGTAAGTTATGCTAAATTCCTGTTTATCATTCTTCACACTTAAATCCATTTTCCACACTTTCTTCCCCATTTCTCCCCACCCAAATCTTCAATTACCAATTATGTATTATCTTGCGCCAAATTTGCAGGTGAGATTACATTTGTACATAACTTAAAACTAACAGAATCCATAGTATGGGAAATATAAAAGCCGCTATTACAGGAGTCGCTAAATACGTGCCTGAAACAATCATGACCAACGCAGATCTTGAAAAGATAGTTGATACAAATGATGAATGGATCGTATCACGGACGGGAATCAAACAAAGACACATATTTCAAGAAAAAGGAAAGGCTACTTCTGATATGGGGGAACGAATGGTCAGGAAGTTGCTCGAAAAAACAGGGACACATCCTGATGAGGTAGAGTTGTTGATCTGTGCTACGATTACTCCTGATATGACATTTCCAGATACTGCAAATACTATTTGTAGTAAGGCGGGGATTAAGAATGCTTTTGCTTTTGATATAAATGCAGCATGCAGTGGGTTTTTATATGCATTAGCTACGGGGTCGAAATTCGTAGAGTCGGGGTCTCATAAGAAGGTAATAGTACTTGGCCTAGATTTCATGTCGTCGATTATCGACTATACAGATAGAACTACGTGTGTTATTTTTGGTGATGGTGGAGGAGCTGTATTACTAGAACCAGACGAGGAAAACGGAATGATTGATTCTGTATTCAAAGGTGATGGTAGTGGTAGACAATTTCTACATATGAAGAGCGGGGGGTCACTAAGTCGACCTACAGCTGAGACCATAGCTGCAAGAGAGCATTTTGTATTCCAAGACGGTAGGCCCGTTTTCAAAGCTGCGGTAACGAATATGACGAAATCATTCAATGAGTTGATAAAAAGAAATAATCTGACGATCGATGACATCACATGGCTAGTGCCTCACCAGGCAAACATGAGAATCATAAATAGCGTAGGTGATATGATCGGTTTTCCTAAAGAAAGAGTGATGGTCAATATCCAAAACTATGGAAATACCACAGCAGGTACACTTCCGTTGTGTCTGGCAGATTATGAATCACAATTGAAGAAGGGTGACACAATAGTCCTTACTGCATTTGGTGGGGGATTTACATGGGGCTCTACGCTCCTTACATGGGCATATGATGGGGAATAGAAAATAATTATTCCTATTAATAAATTCAATTTTGAAGATTTTATTCCAATGATGGAATTTAATTTTGCATCTTGACGTAAATTATAGAGATAGAAGTAGAGTGTATTCTTTAATTGTTATTAAGGCGGAAATACATTTGACTAAATTAATAAGCCAATCGATCTGCTTAGTATTTTTATATTTGCATTCGATTTAACATAAAATGAATTAGAAATAATGGCTAGTACATCAGATATTAAGAACGGACTCTGCATGAATTACAATCATGACGTATTCAAAGTAATAGGATTTCTTCACGTAAAGCCTGGTAAAGGACCTGCTTTTGTAAGAACAAAACTAAAGAGTCTTACTACTGGAAAAGTAATCGATAATACATTCCCTTCTGGGCACAAGATCGATGTAGTTAGAATAGAAAGAAGAACGTATCAATTTCTATATCCTGATGATCAAGGACTAAATTTCATGGATAAGGAAACTTTTGATCAGGTGAATATCGAAAAGAAAATGATTGATAATGCTGATCTAATGAAAGAGGGTAGTGATGTGGAGATATTGTTCCATGCAACTAATAATACGCCGCTTACTATAGACCTGCCTCAATATATCACACTTAAGGTTACATATACTGAGCCAGGTGTAAGAGGTAATACAGCAACAAATGTATCAAAACCAGCCACTGTAGAGACAGGAGCGGAGATCAAGGTTCCTATCTTTATCAATGAAGGAGACTTGATTAAAATAGATTCTGCATCAAGAGGATATGTAGAAAGAGTAAAAGCTTAATAAAATCCAACCCAATGAATTATAAAGAAATAACAGACCTTATCAAATTGGTCAATGAAACGGATCTTGCTGAAGTAAAATTAAAGGATAAAGATTTTGAAATCTCTATTCGTACAATTAATTTTCAAGGTAAATCTACTCAGGTAGTACAATCTGGTTCAGCACCGATGATGCAAATGCCTGCAGCAGTAAATGCTGCGGCGACTGAGGCAACAAGTAATAATGAGCCTGCAGCGGAAAGCACCGAAGGTTTGCTAGAGGTAAAATCACCGATCGTAGGTACATTCTATAGATCTTCATCTCCGGATAAACCAGCTTATGCAAAAGTTGGGGATTCTGTCGAAAAGGGAGACACAGTATGTATAATAGAAGCAATGAAGTTGTTTAACGAAATCGAAAGTGAAGTAAGTGGTAAGATCGTGAAAGTGATGGTAGAAGATGCTGCACCAGTAGAATACGATCAAGTATTATTCCTAGTAGATCCTAGTTAATTTTAAATGAAATACAAGTCATCACTCAATATGAGGTTTGACTTATATTAATAGAGTATACTGCTGAATGCAGATTATTCTTATTTGGGTAATTTTTAAAATGTACTTTATTTAGTATGGCTGATTTGATCATTTATATTTGGTTGGTAGTGGATACATTTTGAAAAGCAATAACCCCAAAGTACCAAAACTAAGACAACATGTTTAATAAAATATTAATAGCTAATAGAGGTGAGATAGCGCTACGTGTAATCCGTACCTGCAAAGAGATGGGGGTAAAAACAGTAGCTGTATATAGTACTGCTGATAAAGATAGTCTGCATGTGCGATTTGCCGATGAAGCAGTTTGCATAGGTCCTCCATCTTCTTCTGAGTCTTATCTTTCTGTACCGAAAATTATGGCAGCAGTGGAAATCACAAATGCCGACGCAGTACATCCAGGATACGGTTTCTTGGCTGAGAATGCAGATTTCGCTGAGATATGTCAAGAATACGGTGTGAAGTTTATTGGTCCTTCTCCTGATATGATCCGTAAAATGGGTGATAAGATAACAGCTAAAGATACAATGATCAAAGCCGGAGTACCAGTAGTGCCAGGGTCAGACGGATTGATAAAGGACATCAAAGAAGGACATATAGTTTGTAAGAAGATAGGCTATCCTGTGATGATCAAAGCTACAGCCGGTGGAGGTGGTAAAGGAATGAGAATTGTAAAAAGTGAAGAGGATTTCGAAGCTCAATGGAATAGTGCAAGACAAGAAGCGAAAGCTGCATTCGGAAATGATGGCATGTACGCTGAGAAGTTCGTAGAAGAACCAAGGCATATAGAAATCCAAATTATTGGTGATCAAGACGGTAAGGTAATCCACCTATCTGAAAGAGATTGCTCAATTCAGCGAAGACACCAAAAGTTGGTGGAAGAATGTCCTTCACCATTTATGACAGATGATCTTAGAGAAAGAATGGGAGCTGCAGCTATAAAAGCAGGAGAAGCCATCCGATACGAAGGTGTAGGTACCGTAGAGTTCTTAGTAGATAAACATAGAAACTTCTACTTCATGGAGATGAATACTAGAATACAAGTAGAACACTGTGTTACTGAAGAAGTAATTGATCATGATCTGATAAAAGAGCAGATCAAGGTAGCCTACGGAATTCCTATCGAAGGAGAAAGTAGAATCCCAACTATGCATGCGATTGAGGTCAGAATCAATGCTGAAGATCCATACAATGATTTCAGACCTTGCCCAGGGCACATCGAGTCGTTCCATAGCGCAAAAGGGCACGGAGTAAGAGTAGATACACATGTGTATGCTGGATATTCTGTACCACCATATTATGATTCTATGATCGCTAAGTTGATCGTAAAAGCACAAACTAGAGAGGAAGCAATCTTAAAGATGAGAAGAGCCTTGGATGAGTTTATCATCGAAGGTATCAAGACTACAATTCCTTTTCATAAGAGATTGATGATTGATAAAAGGTTCAACGAAGGTATGTTCGATACAGGATTCCTGAACGACTTCGATATGGGAGAAGAAGAAAAGTAAGATTCTTTTAAAATAGAATTGAAGATATAGAACCAGTCATTGCATAATTGTGATGACTGGTTTTTTGTTTTAGTATTAAATGTTGAGCAATAATTATTGCAATTTTAGAGAGCCCCATCTGGGTTAAACTACAGTAAAGATGGGTTTTAACCCATCGAAATCAGATAGTGAATTAAAGCCTAGAAGGCGGACATTATTTTTGGACAAGAAACCAAACTAGACGGATACAGTGTCACTCCTTCAGAGTTCAATTTGTGTTTATTAATGTTGACGATGGGTTATTAACCATCGCTTTACAAATTGAACCCAGATGGGGTTGCTTGATCTAGATTATTTAAAACAACATATTATCTTAGTCAGATAACCAATCATTGATTACGGAGAGAACCCCAGCTGGGTGAAACTGTCTTAACGATGGGTTTCAACCCTTCGTTATCAGATCATGAAATTTGAGAACCCTGTAGGGGTGACACTATAGGTTATTGGTTTGAGATAATAAAACCCCTCTCTCCACTAAATTAGACTTAAAACAACATATCTTAGCCTGATAAACAATCTGCCATATGATAACTAGACTTTTTGTACTTCTAATATTGAGTGTTTTTGTTTTGAATGACATGAATGCCCAATCCAAAAAAGAGATGACTCCCGACACCTACCTTGAATGGAATAGGATCAAATCAGAAAAAATATCAAATAACGGGGATTGGGTAAAATATCACTTACAATCTGAAAAAGGAGATAAAACACTTAAGATCTATAATACAAGAGCAGAAACTACATACACGTTTGATCGGGTGAAAGAATCAGATATAGACGGGGATTCGAAGTATGTGATATTCACGATGGCTCCTGCCTATGATAAAGTAAGAGCACTAAAAAGGAAAAAAGTAGAGAAAGAAGACATGCCTAAGGATACATTGTGCATATATGATTTAGAATTAAAGGTACTGACCAAAGTGCCAAATGTGAAGTCATTCAAAATGCCTCAAAAGTGGAAAGGGTATCTGGCATATCTTAAAGATGCTGAAGAAGCAAAAGATACATTGAGCAAGCTGCCAAAAGAAGGCAAAAAGAATGGTACAAAGCTGATCGTAATGAATCTGAGAACTCAAAGTTCTGATACATTATATTATACAACTAGCTACCAGTTTGCAGAGTATGGATTAGGACTAGCGGCTACTTCAAATGGTATTGATAGCTTAATGGCGGCAGGCGTTTATAATTATGATTTTAGTAGTAGAAAGTGGAATAATATCCTTGATACAAAAGGCAAAATATCAAAAATCACTTGGCAAGAGAATGCAGATAAAATGGCTTTTATTGCAGATCTTGATACTACTAAAGAGCGGGTAAGACCCTATGAATTATTTCTTTGGGAAAAGAGTCAATCGAACGCCAAGATGATAGCGGATAGAACTTCTAGCTTTTTACCTGAAGGGTATGATATAAGTAATTTTAGCGCTCCGAGATTTTCTAAAGATGGAAATAGACTAACATTTTCAATCGCTCCCGCTCCTATATTACAAGACACTTCTCTTCTAGAGGATGAGATCGTGAATGTGGAAGTATGGCATTATAACGATAGCAAACTTTATACTAGACAAGAAAATGATCTTAAAGAAGACCAAGAGAAGGATTACAGTTGTATGTATAACATAGGAAAACAGAAATTTTCAATTGTACATAGTGATGATTTTGATCGTGTGATCTATGATGAAGATCGAAATCATGAATATGCTATTGGTTTGGTAACTGATCCGTATGAAAAGTATGTCATGTGGAAAGGACACAATTACTTTGATGGATATAGAATTAACCTTGAGACTGGAGATAAGGAAAAATTTATCACCCAAGAACGAGGAAGAATGCGAAGATCACCAAACGGAAAGTATGCTGTGTGGTATAATGCGTCTAAGAGAGCTCATTTTTCATATAATGTGGAAACGAATAGGATCAACCAAATTACTTCACAAGAGATCGGTATTTTCTATGATGAGTTGAACGATAGACCTATGGATCCATGGGATTATGGATATGCTGGATATACAAATGATGAGAAATATATAATCATGAATGACAGGTATGATATATGGTTCATTGATCCTGATGGAGTAGAAGCTCCTCAAAGAATAACACAAGGGCGAGAAAAGAAGACTAAATATCGATATATGGATTTTGATTTAGACGAGTCAATTATTGATATATCATCTAATTTCTTGATGCTTCATAGTTTTAACGAAACGGATAAATCTCAAGCATACGAAGTTCTAGATTTGAATTTTAATAAGACAAGATTGGTGCATAAAGGAGATTTTAAATTAGATCGTCGACCAGAAAAAGCAAAAGAATCAAACGATTACATATTTACCCAAGAGACCTATACTCAGTTTCCTGATTTAAGACACACCCAGATGTTGTATACCAATGATACGAAATTGGAACATACTCAAATAAGTACCGCGAATCCGCAGCAGAAAGATTACAATTGGGGCGACATTCAACTCCATAAGTGGACCTCACTTGAGGGTGTCGAGTTAACGGGGTTGTTGGTGTTGCCAGATAATTTCAATCCTAAAAAGAAATATCCATTAATTGTTAATTTCTATGAGCGAAGTTCTGATGGATTGCACAATCATAGAGCCCCATTTGCGCATAGATCTACTATAAACTATAGCTACTACTCTAGCAAAGGTTATGTGATATTCAATCCTGATATCGTATACAGAAATGGATATCCTGGACAGAGCTGTTATGATGCTGTAATACCCGGTGTAGAGTCCGTTGTGGGTCTTGGCTATATTGATAAAGATAGAATAGGTGTACAAGGTCATAGCTGGGGTGGATATCAGATCGCGGACCTGCTTACGAAGACTGACATTTTTAAATGTGCAGAATCTGGAGCACCTGTGGTCAACATGATAAGTGCATATGGAGGTATTCGCTGGGGGTCTGGAATGAGCCGAATGTTTCAATATGAAAAGACGCAAAGCAGACTGGGTGCTACGCTTTGGGAGAAGCCCGAATTATACTTAGAGAATTCTCCAATATTTCATCTCGATAAGGTAACAACACCTGTATTAATCATGCACAATGATGAAGATGGGGCCGTCCCTTGGTACCAAGGGATAGAGTACTTTAATGGACTTCGAAGACTTGAAAAACCTGCATGGTTTCTAAACTATAATGGGGAGCCTCATTGGCCTGTAAAATGGCAAAACAAGCTTGACTTCAATATCAGAATGGAACAGTTTTTTGATTATTATCTAATAGATGCCCCTATGCCTAGTTGGATGAAAAGAGGAGTGCCCGCCGTAGAGAAAGGAATAAGACAAGGATATAAAGTGGATTAATTAAAATAGGATACTTCGAAGGACTTTTATACTATTAATCAATGAAAATCTGAATATATTGACTAACCGTCTATTTAAAAAGTGCTATGTTTGCAATATCCCTTCATTTCTTGAATTAGACATTAATTAATACCTATGAATAAATTTATAGTATTCCTATTATTACTATCTGTACAATTACCTGCTCAGGACTCATTAAATATGAAGCGTATGGCGGTTTTGGGTGGGCTGGGTGTTGATTACAATGACGTTTGGGGCTATCGAATGGGAACAAAAGAATTTGGAGTTATTGGCAGTAATAGTGCGATTAATATCGTTGATGTGACGGATTGTGGAAACCCAGTACTCGTGCATCAGTGGGTGGATGGAACTAGTACGATATGGAGAGATTTTAAAGAATATGGGGACTATATATATGCGGTTTGCGATGGGGGATCCGGAGCCTGTAATGAAGGACTACAAGTAATCAATAAGAATGATTTTTCCCAATCTCA
Source organism: Halioglobus sp. (assembly GCA_047628935.1). GTDB lineage: Bacteria > Bacteroidota > Bacteroidia > Chitinophagales > Saprospiraceae > CAJXUU01. The sequence continues at coordinate 11,779 of JBLHWH010000153.1, forward strand.
AAGTTTGGCGCAATTTAGATCTGCTCACAATATTTTTGTTGAAAAGGAATCAGGTAGACTCTATGCAGTTGGTTCGAATACGAATTATCATGGAATATGGATTTATGACATCAAAACTGATCCAGCAAATCCTACTCTTTTAAAAGATCTAAGATTGAGAGATGTTCAAAATGATCCAAACGGAAACTACAATATACATGATTTGTATGTATTGAATGATACAGCCTATTGTTCTCATGGTTATCAGGGTGCTAAAATATGGGATCTTACAGATTTAAATAATGTATCATTGATTAGTGACTTAGATGATTCTAATGGTTATAATCACAGTAGTTGGAAACATCCTAATGCACCTTATCTATATGTAGCGGAAGAAGTACCTATTGGCAAGCCGATTTATGTCTATGACATTTCTGATATAACAGAACCGTTCACAACTCATTCATTTAAAGACCCGTTAGAAGCGCCTGATTTTACAAACAATAGGCCTCATAATCCTTTTTTTGTGAGAGAGAGACTCTATATATCTTACTATCATGATGGGCTACAAGTGTACGATGCGTCGGAACCAGAGAACCCAGTAAGAATAGCCTATTATGACACATATGATGCTAATAACGGAAATGGATATAGTGGCTACGAAGGTGCTTGGGGAACCTATCCTTTTTTGCCATCAGGGTGTATATTGGTTTCGGATATTTCAAATGGACTTAATACATTAGAGTTGACCATTACTCCTGATTCAGATAGTAAGATGCCGTCTAATGATATAATTATTGATGATGCAACAAAAGGAATCGTTTTTAGAACACCTGAGGATGAATATGTGCGTGTACAGCTAAATAACCAGATAGAACTTGATTACACAGATACTGCGTCTCCTCCAACGGATAGAGTTGAATTTCGTAATTCGAACCTTAATTTTACTTCAAATTTGAATGGTATCATACTGAAGAACCCAAATGGAAAATATTATAGATTGGGAGTTGATAATGCTGGGTCATTGGAATTAGATCTTGTTACGATTTTACCAACGAATGCTATAAAACTTACATCTGAAGATTTATTCTTTTCACACATTAGGGGAGGAGTAAAAATGGAATCCCCAGACGGAAGTTGCTTTATTTATACTGTTGGAGACAATGGTGTAGAAGAGGTGACGTCAATTGATTGTGATTAAAGTGAAAGATTCAGTTTTCAAGGATTAATCTGTGAATCAATACACCACAATTTTTTTGTACTGATTTTCATTGTCTCTTATGAAATAAACCCCAGTATGTAATCCGCTGAGGTCTATAGAATTTGAACCCATTTCTATTTTGACAATCTTAATCGATTGGCCATTTATATCAATAATATCAGTCTCAAAAGCTACTTTAGACGAAATAGTAATATTTTCTGAAGCGGGGTTTGGATAGATTGATATTTCGGACATGGTTGAATTCTCATCCCTATTGAGCACCTGGCAGATATAGAAATAACAGTCATCATATGCGCAGTCGCCTTGTATGGCTATATCAAGACAATCATAGCTTTCATTTAGCAAATCCGTATTTGAGATTTGAAAGTCTAATTTTTGTATATCTGTATTGCTCGATGATATTGAGCCTGTATATATTTCCTTTCTTTCTGAGCCATCCAAATGGATGGTGATCATTTTTTGATCTTCATCGCAACCATCTTCCACCGACTGTGGAATCATAAATTCAAATGATAAACTTACTTGATCATAATCATATAGAGAAGTCCCTAGAAAGGTGGCGCTACATTCTACAGGCTCTCGCTCCAAGCATGATTGTGCTACACTAGGTACATCTAAGCAAGTCGAATTATTCCCACTTATTTTTAATACTTAAATTCTCCGATGCTTGCGTCGGAGTCATAAAAAGATGTTTTTGCATAAAAATGCCTTATCACAAAAAAGATCTGATTTCCGACCTTTAGGTTGGAAAAATTTTGGCGAATGCTCCATCCGCTTGCGGTGGGGTAGTCAAAATTTAGGATCTTTTTTACTCTTGTGGCCGAATTAGGAGCTTCTATCAAATCACATACAAGTCTATTATTACAAGTAGCCAATTGTGGATTATCTATTAATGATAGCCTATAAGTGTCATTTACTTTCATTATACCTTGTATGTCTGTGAGCATGGGATTGTCTGAAATGAAGATGCCTTCAATATTTTCAGAAATAGGTATGCCATCTAATGATGTAAGAGAATCTAAACCTGCAATTATTATACTCTTCTTTGCAATCATATCATCGAAAGAACTTAAATCTTTTACATTGTCTAAAGTTGTTAGGCTAACTGTATTAAAAAAAGCAGTTTTATTTTCAAACCCATCACAGTTTAGATTTTTAATGCCACTCATGCTGAAGCCTCTGCATACCATGGAGTCTGGGAAGCCCTCAGAACTGAATTGATCATAGGCAACAATTTGAAGGTTTACTAAGGTGTCTAAGTTGAAAACTGTAGCAAGCGATGCAAAGGAGGTATAGCTAGTAGCATTTTGCAACCACATTTGATTTATATTAATTTTTTCAAGTGTGTGAATAATTACATTATTGGATATGTCGAAAGAAGCTATATCTATTTGGTCAAATACTAGCACGTCAAGATTAGGGCTGTGAAACGTAACATTATTGTAATAATCGTTAGAAAGGTTTACACTTTTTATCTTGGGGCAGCTAATAATATGAAAGTTATAAGGTTGTGAATCATAGAATTTTGATAAAGATTCTATGTTGTCAAGGCTCAATAATGAAATTGATGACAATACCTCTGTTTTTTCTAAAAATTCTAAATCCTTAACAGCAGGAATATTATAAATTATTAAGTTATGGATAGTGTCGAAGAATGACATGAGGGCCAGATTAGTTATATCTGGCCCCGTCAATGTTACTGAAAAAATTGTCTTACAGTCTGAATTTATTTCAATGAAGCTTTCTATCTCACTGTCTGAACTAAAGTATAGGTTTTGCTCATCGCATTGACTAGAAACAATAAAAGGGAGAAGAAAGAGTAATGAAATTTTTGTGTACATTTTAATAGCAGTTGTAATATTTGATAGTACTTACTTGTTGGCCTAAGCCAGGAAAAGGTTTTGATTTAAATCTAAGGTCTCCATCATAGCCCGAAGGGTTGCTTTGATCGAAGTAAAATTCAAAATAATCAGTACCGCTGTAGGTGTCACTATCCATAAGTGTTCCTAGTAATTGCACTCCATTATCATCCCAGATTTCTACGGCTAAGTCAATATCAGCTTGCATGTAAATAACGCATTCTCCACAATAAAAATAAACGTGAAGTCCATTAGAATCATGCAATTGGCATACTGAACAATTAGGATCTGTCCAACTACAATCTGGGTGTGGGTTTGACGCTGTGATACTCCGTGCCATACTTTCCTCTTCAGTATATACATCCCCGTCACTTAAATTTGTTGTCTCATCAAGTTTTGTACAGGAAGAAGAAAAAATTAAAAGAAGAAAAAGTGGCAAAATCCGAAGAACCTTAGTTAATGTTTGGAAATTGGTTGTATGGTTGTCATAATATTGTAATTTTGGTTATAAATGATTAAATATAACTATTTATTTTAATATGTACGTGCATTGAACTGTTATTATTCTGATATGCCAAATGTTTTCACATATCAATACACCACAATTTTCTTGTACTGATTTCCATGATTTCGTATGAAATATACGCCAGTATGCAATCCAAGGAGTCCTATGGAATTTGGTCCCTTTTCTAATTTGATATTCTTAATATTCAAATATCCTTAAAATCTGGATGATCAAAGAAATCAAACAAGGTAGACTCTAAAGCGTTACAAATCTTTACTAAACTACCTATTGTGATATTTGACCTTCCAGCTTAAACCCTAGCCTATAATCATATTCAGATGCTAACCTCTGTTGGGGTACTTCTTATGGTTACCAATTATACTTGAAGTAGGAAGTTATAGGTGAATAAGGGATTTTGATTAAATATTATATCCTGCATTCAAATAATAGCTTTGTATCTATAATTTCTATTACTTTTAGAATGATAATGTGTTTTGATCAATTGTGACAGTAGCCGTTTTTATTTAGATAATACTCGTTTATACACGGATAACTATCTCGATAAAGGAAAATATCTAAGTTTATGATTAACAGACACATTGTGTGGGACGTATAACGGATATATGAGTAAGTTGATAATTATAGTTTAAGGTTATCGTCTTGTAATCCATCCGTTAATCCGACAACAACCGTATCGGATTGTTGGGTACTTTTTTCATATCTATTTATGTGACTATACTACTAGTAGTA
>JBLHWH010000154.1:0-15984 GCA_047628935.1 Halioglobus sp.
TTTCAAGCCTTTTGGTTCAAAAGAATCAAAAAGTATCCTCTTCAAAGTTCCATATTTCAGAGAGTCGTTTCAGTCAGGTAGGAGTGTGTCAGCCTTACTTATAGATGCTATTCCCAAAACCATGATTCTAGCGATTACAGCTATGATGATTGCCATATTATTTGGAGTTACCTTAGGTATTATCGCTGCATTGGTAAAAGATACGTGGTTGGATCAATTCATCATTAGTGTTTCTGTATTGGGCATCTCGGTTCCCAGTTATGTAAGTGCGATTATACTTGCTTTGGTATTTGGCTTCCTTTTGAGAGATTATACCGGACTCAATTTGCAAGGAAGTATATTCGATATCAATGATATAGGTGATGAAGTCATTGTCTGGAAGAACTTAATCCTACCAGCCATTGCACTAGGAGTCAGACCGCTAGCTATCATTACTCAGCTAATGAGATCATCCCTTCTCGATATCTTATCCCAAGATTATATGAGAACTGCCAAAGCAAAGGGACTAGAGTTCAAAAAGGTGGTTGTTAATCATGCTGTTAAAAATTCGCTTAATCCAGTGTTTACTGCGATCACAGGATGGTTTGCTTCGCTACTTGCAGGAGCATTCTTTGTTGAGAATGTATTTAATTTCAAAGGAGTAGGGGGATTGACAGTAAATGCATTGATCAACTATGATATACCAGTTCTTTTGGGTTGTGTGATATTTGTTTGTATTGTATTTATCTTGATTAATATCTTAGTTGATTATGGATATAGATTGTTTGATCCTAAGGTGCGAGGGTAGAGTTTGTTTTCTGCGATAGATGTCTATCCCTAACCTGTCCTTTCCATCAAGTAGGCAAGGTGACGTTAATTGGCTCGGGCAGAAATACTGATTGTGGAATTGGTAAAATCACATAACCGTTCAGTAACATCTTGCCTTGAAAGGGAAAGGCAGGAGAAAGGGTTATTTGATCCGAAGATGCGAGGGTAGAGTTTATCTGGCACGCTAGATGTCTAAACCAATCCAGGGTTTTCAGTACTTTTCTATGAAATCAATCAATTAAGCTGAGCGAATAAAAGTGCTTGCTATTCTTCAAAAGGAAAGGTAACGTTTCGTGGCTCGGTCACTAATATGGATCTTATCATAATATTAAATCAGATAACCACTACCGCAACATCTTGCTATTTTAAGGGGTATAGCGAATATTATATCCGAACCAAAAGATCACGGGGCATTCAATTATTATCATAATCGCTCAATAATATCTATTTTAATGTCGTGGACACTATCGAAGACGGGAGAAAGGATTGAATACGTCATGGTTTACAGTGCAGTCGAAAGACAGCAAAAGTATTGAGGAAATACAGAAATTATCAAACCCCAAACCCCAAAACACCACTAAATCAATAATCCGCATCTCATATTTACCAACATACTACCTAATAAACTAAGAATTACTAGTTTTGCTACAAGTATAAACAAATGTCCATGAAGTATATCATATCAATTTTTGCTGCTGTTATTTTTATATCAGTTTATAGTTGTTCTCCTAAAACGGCTCCCGTTGTTGTGAAAACACCTGTTGTGGAAGTGCCAACCAAGCAAGAACCAGAAAATCCATGTCGTAGATTTAGTGATTTGTCAAGTGCCAAAAGAGATGAAGTAGAAACGGCTTATGTACTCTATAAGGATTTAGTGAAAGAAGGAAAATACGAAGAAGCATTTCCGCTTTGGACTAAAGCCTATTATGGAGCGCCAGCATCTAATGGTAGAGTGAAGTATCAGTTTGATGATGGAGTAAAAATCTATTCTAATAGATATACCAATGAATCAGATCTAGCCCAAAAACTAGTATATGTAGACAGTGTGATGTCTATCTACACAAAACGTATGGAGTGTTTCGGAGAAGAGGCATATACAAAAGGAAGAATGGCATTTGATTATTACTATACCTTTCCAGGGACAAAATCTGACGATGAGGTATATGAGATGTTCAAGATAAATTTTGATGTTAACGGAAAGAAAGCGGACTATTTTGTTGTGAATCCTTTTACAAAGCTGTTAGCAGATAAAATCATTGCAGGAACAGTGTCTAACGAAGAAGGAAGGAAATATGCCAAGCTAATAGGTCAAACAGTAAAAAATGGGCAAGCAAATTGCAAAGGGGTATTGTGCGAATCTTGGGCTATTATAGCGGATTATGCACCTGCAAAATTAGAGTCACTAGAAGGAATAGATGGATTCTATGATTGTGATTATTATGCAAATAAGTACTACGCTAGATTCGAAGCGGATTCTACGAATTGTGATATGATCAATCTTGTGGGTAGAAGACTTAAACGGGGTGGTTGTGCTGCGGATGATCCGAGGTTGATTAAAGTAACTGAGGCATATATAGCTAAGTGTAAAGTTGAAACCCCTACTACTGGACTCTCCCCAGCCTTTACGGAATATAATGAAGGACGCTACCGTGAAGCTATTGTGCTATTTCAGCAATACGTTGATGAACAAACAGATCCAGCAAAGAAGTTCAAGTACACAATGGTTATTGGTAGGATCTACTACGGAGACTTGAAGAATTTTCCGAAATCTAGACAAGCTGCAAGAGAAGCGGCTAAGATCGATCCGACATCAGGCGAGCCATATATGCTCATAGGAAAGTTGTACGCATCTAGTGGTCCATTATGTGGATCAGGTCGAGGATGGAAGTCACAAGTAGTTACTTGGCCAGCGATTGATAAATTTACAAAAGCAAAGAACTTAGATTCCAATGTAGCTGCTGAAGCGAATAAATTTATCAGACAGTACAAGCAGTACATGCCAACCAAAGAAGAAATATTCCAAAGAAGACTCAAAGTTGGAGGTTCATTTAAAGTGCCTTGTTGGATACAAGAGAACACTACAATAAGATCAGTTGACTAATATGAAGCAAGAAATAAAAGAAGTAGTATCTATCCTAGAAGAGATTGCCGAGCTCAATGAAATGATCAGTATGAATAAGGAGAATAGATACTTGCATGATCAGTTTTTGAATAACAAAGCCGGTTTTGTACAGGAATTGCAAGCCGTGCTATCCAAGTTCGACATAAAGGTGGTGGTAAGCACCAATGATTTGCCATAGAATTACATCTTAAAAAAAATAGTAGACCTTGCCCGAGCCACAAAATGCATATCCCCCCTTTTACCTTTAATATCTGAATAGAACTGGGTTTTCTATCCTGTGGTATATACTAAAGGTAAATGACATAAGGAAACAAGTTGATGTCCTCATAAGGAGGCTAAGATTTATCCTGGTTCGAAGGTAGCACCGTTTCCCATTATTAGTTTCTTATAGAGTCAGGACAGTACTTAATGCCGCATGAAGAGCAAGAGTAAGACAAAAGGAAAGACGAGGTAAGAAATGTCATGTTTTAAACAGATTAAACAGTAACATTATGATTTTGGCAAAACAAAGTGTAGGAATAGACATGGCCAAGTTAACATTCACCGCATGTGTTTGTAAGCGATCTTTGGATTGCGATCAAGGATTGATCTTAAGTGAGGTGAGGACATTTGCAAACAACAAAAATGGGTTTAACCAGTTTCTGAAACGGGTGAGCAAGAACATTGACAAAGAAATACCTGTAAGCTTTGCTATGGAAGCGACTGAGATTTATAAAAAAAAACAATTAAAAACATAGAGGTTGAGCTTGAAAAATTAACCTCCATGATGAAGAAAACATTAAAATCGGATAAAGAAATCTGGGCTAAAGTTGAGAATTTAATGACAATACAAGGAGTAGGCTTTAAAACTGTTGCACTGACTTTAGGGGAAACACAAGGCTTTGCTCTGATTAAAAATCAAAGACAGTTAGTGTCCTACTGTGGCTTAGATGTGATAAAAAGAGAAAGCGGTACTTCAATAAAAGGGCGAACGAAAATCAGTAAAAAAGAAAATAGCAGATAGCGTGCTGCAATGTTTATGCCCTCAATGACAGTTATAAGGTTTAACCCGAAAATGAAAGAAGTATATGAGAGAATAAATAAGGATAAATCAGTAAAAAGTATTGGTTTAGTAGCTGTCCAGAGAAGATTATTAATACTAATGTGTAAAGTTTCACCACGTTGTTAGTTAATTATTCGAAGAAAATCCGAATACATGGAGATTTTCCGTAAGACTACTACATGCTTATCAAAGCATAGGAAAATTAAAAGATGCTCGTAGAGTTATTAATCATATTAAAGCTTCAATTAATCGTAAAAGTGCTCAATTAGATATATTGGAAGCCTATCTTCTACTTGGAGAAGGACGTAATAAATTGGCATTAAAACTCTTTAAAAAAGTAGCGCGCGAAGCAGGAGAACAAAATAATTTATATCTACGAATTGCCAACACTTATCTGCGTCTCAATCAGCTGGACGATGCAGAAGAGGCTATTTTAAAAGAATTAAAAAATAATAGTGAAGAAGTAAGTGCTCATTATACGTTAGGCTTAATTTATTTTAACAAAACACAATATGAAGATGCTCTCAATTCATTTATGGATACAATTGGCTTATTGTATTTTTATCCAGCAGCCCATTTCTATATTGGTGAATCTCTATATTCAATAGGAGAATATGAAAAAGCAGTAGAGGCATATGATGTTTGTTTGAAATTATCACCAGGAATGAATCGCGCACGCCAAAGAATCATTTCTATTTTTGAAACTAGGTTAAACTTACCAGGCAAATCTTTGAAATATAAGGTCAATTTTGACAAAAAAATCAAAGGATCCATAACAATCGTCTCAGGTTTACCACGAAGCGGCACATCATTAATGATGCAAATGCTTGAAACTAGTGATCTTGAAATCTTCACGGATAAAGAACGAACACCAGATGATAATAACCCAAAGGGATATTATGAACATGAAGTCGTAAAATTACTACAAACTAATAAGCGTTGGATACCTAAAGCAAATAAGGAAGTAGTAAAGGTTATCGCCCAATTACTAAAACATTTGCCGATGAATTTTCGGTATCAAGTTATATTTATGCAGCGGAATTTACATGAAGTAATTCAATCTCAGCAAGAAATGCTAATCAGAAATGGTAAAAAAATAAAAACTGATGTACTTCCATTACAACTTCTAGAATCATATAATAAAACCCTAAAAGAAGTTAATGATTGGGCAGATAAGCAACCAAACGTAAATATAAAATATGTACAATATGCGGATGTCATAAACAACCCATTTATGGAATCCATGAAGATAAATGATTTCTTAGAAGGTGTTCTAAAACCAGAAAAAATGGTTTCTGCGGTAGATCAAAATTTATATCGCATGAGGCGGACAAAAAATAGCAACCTTACAAAATAAATAGTTTGTCATATAAAAACTTGGATAAAACAAAATAAAAGTAAGATTACATATTCAACCTAAAGTATATTTCTATCCTTTACACGTCAAAACTTATATGGTCTTGATCTGTTTATCTACCTTTGCGAAGTATACGAAATGACTACATAAAGACAGGATGAAAATCGAAAAAATAGACTATTCCAAGGTTTCAGCAGTATCGTTTAAAGACTTGGCTTATATCAAGTTAGAACCGTTTTTAAAAGAGTTCTACCATTATACTCCTGACCTATCCTCCTTTTCAAAAGCAATAACGGATAGAAAGTCAAAACCAATAGATAGATCATTACTAGCCAGTGTTTTGGAGTCAAACTACTCACTAATCGAACCTACTGCGTTACAAAAAAAAAATAATATATCACTTCGATCTGAGAATACATTTACTATAATAACGGCGCATCAACCAAGTCTATTTGGGGGGCCACTTTATTATGTTTTGAAAGTTTGTTCTGTTATAAATTTATGCAAGAAATTAAAAGTCGAATACCCTGAATATAACTTTGTACCTACATTCGTTAGTGGCGGAGAGGATCATGATTTTGAGGAAGTGGATCACCTTAATTTGTTTGGCAAATCAGTCAAATGGGAACGCGAAGCAAAAGGGCCTGTTGGCAGATTAGATATTGAAGGCCTCCAGTCCGTTATCGATGAAGTAACTGAGATCTTAGGAGATAATCCAATCGGACTGAAATTGAAATCTATTCTTAATGAAAGTCTAGAATCTTGTGATAACTATGGGCAGTTTGTATTCAAATTTGTGAATGCATTATTTGGCAAATATGGCGTACTCGCTGTCAATATGGACAATGCAAAACTAAAAGCAGCATTTGCTCCAGTAATGAAAAGGGAATTGCTCGAAAGAATGAGTCAGCCATTGGTCATGTCTACGCAGGAAAAACTCAGCGAACATAACTTCAAAGCGCAAGCTTACCCAAGAGATATCAACTTATTCTATTTAGGAGAAGGATCTCGAGACAGAATAGAGTTCTTAGATGGAAGATACAATATCGTAGATAGTGATTTATCTTTTAGTGAGTCTGAGATTTTAAAAGAATTGGACTCGAAGCCAGAAAACTTCAGTCCTAATGTAGTTATGAGGCCGTTGTATCAAGAATCAATCCTGCCGAATCTTGCTTATGTCGGTGGTGGCGGGGAGATAGCTTATTGGTTGGAACGAAAGTCGCAGTTTGCAGCATTTGGAGTTTTCTACCCAATGCTAATAAGACGAAATTCAGTTATGATCCTTAATAATGGATTGAATAAGACGATCGATAAATTAGGGTTTACCACTAATGATATTTTCCAAACTCAAGATGAGTTGATCAATCAATATATAAATGCAAACACAGAAGTACAAATCGAACTAGAAGATCAAAAGTCGATCATTCAAAAAGCATATGAAGAGATTGCTGATAAGAGCAAGCAAATAGATCCTGGACTTGCAAAATCTGTCCTTGCAGACATGACAAAACAGCTCAAAAACATTGACCAAATGGAGTCAAGAATGAAAAGAGCAATCAAGTCGCAACAAGAAGTGCAGGTCAATAAAATTGGAAAAATGAAAGATAAGTTATTTCCAAACAATGGTCTACAAGAGAGATTTGATAATTTCATGCCTCATTATATGTCTGCTGGTGAATCTTTCTTTGATGATTTAATAGATCATTTGGACCCAATGGATAGACGATTTCTAGTGCTGAGATAATCTTTCACTCTTCTTTAAAATCGAGAGTTTCAGATCCACCTAACAAATGCTTTGAATCATAAGTATACATTGTAAGTTATCATTTGGTGATAATTTCCTATTTTGGGCATATCAAAAAGAAAGTAACTCATATGAAACTCATTCTTTCCGTTAGTCTTCTCCTTTTTTGCTTTGTCTCAATCGCTCAGTTACCAAGTACTGACCTATATATGTTGACCATGCTCAACAATGGTGAGAAAATATACATGAAAGATCCTGTTTATATAAGTGGATTCAATCCTAATGGATATAACAATCAACCTTCATTTATAAATCCAAGAGAACTATATGTCACGACTGACATGTATGATAAGAACTTCACGGACATTGTAAAGTTGGATCTCCAGAATGAAGAATACTATAGAGTAACCGCAACAGATAGTATTGCTGAATATAGTCCTACGCCACAAGCTATTCGTTCTTACTTTAGTACAGTAAGAGTAGAAAAAGATGGAAAAACACAATCACTTTGGCTCTATCCTAAAAACCACCAATCTTATGGTAAAAGAGTACTTAAGGATATAGGCAATGTTGGGTATCACTGTTGGTTATCTGAAGAAGAGGTAGCTTTATTCTTAGTGGATGATCCGATGCAGTTAGCTATTGGGAATATTAAAGAGGATGTAACTCAAATAGTTCTAGAAAATATAGGCAGATGTTTCCGCCAAAACTCTGATGGTGACCTTCTTTTTATCCACAAGATCTCTCCAGAAAAATCATATATTAAATCATATAATGCTGAAACCAACGATTTTACTAGTATTGCAGAAACATTAGCTGGTAGTGAAGATTTTGAATTACTGAATGATGGTACATTTATAATGGGGAGTGGTAGCCAACTATACAAACTAAACCCTGAAATAGATAATAGCTGGCTGGAAGTAATAGATCTTGCCGAATTTGAAATAATGAATATCACAAGACTTGCAGCTTCTAGAAATAGGTTGGTGCTTGTAAACAATCCAAAATAATATGCGAATCCTTTTATTTTTAAGTTTACTTATCATTTTTGCTTCATGTAAAACTAAGACGATCATCTCCGAAATCGATACTTACAAAGCTGAAATCGAACATCACAGAGCAGAATACAAACAAGACTTCATCAAAGATGAGCGATCCCCATTAAGAGAGCCTGACTTCGAGTTCATGAATTTCTACCCTGTAGATATTAACTATAAGTGCGATTGTTCTTTTGAATATACTCGGGAGGCTAAGCCTTTCGAAATGAGTACGGTAAGTGGAAAAACTAAAATATTCACAAAGTATGGTATCGCATCCTGCAATATAGATGGAACACCATTTACCGTAAATATTTATGGTAGTAAGCAAACACAATCAATGCCAGGATATCGTGATTACCTCTTCATCCCTTACAAAGATCTTACAAGTGGAGAGTCAACATACGGGGGAGGCCGATACATCGACATGAGAATGGGAGATATCAGAAATGGCAGAGTTACAATCGACTTTAATAAGTGCTATAATCCATGGTGCATGTATAGTGACGGATATAATTGTCCTATTCCTCCCATCGAAAATCATTTTGAAGTAGCGCTAAGAGCTGGAGAAATGGTATGGACAGGAGAGAAGAAAAAAGGATAATTTATTTTCATAAATTATGACCTCACCTTTGGCTACTTAGCTATAATTTTACATTTGAGTTAAATAAATTTTCTAATTCATTGATTTCTATCGCTCGCCGCGATTGGCGTTCATATTTTGGCTTAGCCCAAAATACGAACCACAAAAACCCAAGACTTTACCCAGTTCTTAACGTGTTTTAGATATCATTTTCAGGATCACAAAAAACTCGACTTCGAGCGTTTGTTATACAAGCCACTCTTGCCTCAAACACTTTTGTGATCTATGCTGAAAATAACATCCAAAACTCTAAACTGACTAAGGTCAATTTAAAATAATTGTCTCGATCTAGCAATTTTGGCCAAAGAAACTGATGCTTAATTACTCATAAACACAGTACTGATCTTTCACTCCATCAAATGCTTTAAGTAACTGATTGAATATTTCTTTTTCTACGTTTATGCTTCTTCCATCAATTTCAACTATTGGAGTTAATTCTCCCATTGTGCCAGTACAAAAGACGCCGTCTGCATTGTATAATTCTGTTAGAGAAAGATTCTTTTCGTAACACCTTACTCCGATATCACCCGCTAATTCCATAACCAATCCACGTGTAATTCCATGTAGGCATGCATCTGCGAATGGAGTGTATAATTTACCTTTGCTTACCATGAATATATTTGTTCCATTGAGTTCGCTGGCGAATCCGGACGCATCTAGCATAAGAGCAGCATCTTTACCAGCTACATTGGATTGTATTTTTGCTAAGATATTGTTAATCAGATTAGTGTGATGTATTTTGGAATCTACATGCATTGGAGAATTTCTTCTTATCGAAGAAGTGAATACTGTAATGCCGTGATCGTTATCATATACAGGGGGTTTATACTCTGGAAGTACAATAAGACAAGAACCCATACTATTGAGTCTTGGATCCATACCAGAAGTGATCTTTTCGCCACGAGTAAGCGTAAGCCGAATGTGCACATCATTTGTCATATCATTTGCCTTCAATGTTTCGAAGATTTTTGACTTGATCCAGTCATTTTCTGGCACATCTGTGAAGGCCATGGCTTTGGCACTGTGTTGAAGTCTTTCTAGGTGTCTATCTAGACAGAATATCCCACCGTTGTATACTCGTAGACCTTCCCACACTGCATCTCCACCTTGTACTACACTGTCAAAAACAGATACTTTTGCTTCATCTCTGTGATATAGTCCATTTTTTACATAGACCTTTAAGTCTTTATTTCTTTCGTCAAATTTCTGTAGCATATCTACGCTTTTATTGCTTTTTCAAATAGTTGATTGTAATATGGAAGTACTTCTTCATAGACAGGGATTAATCTATCATCTAAGACTACATTTTCCTTTTTTGGGGTTTGCACAAATCCTGTTGATTTATGAACACTATGATACCAATATTTAGCCCAAGTACCATCTTCTACTCTAGCTCCTGCATTCCAATTGAGCATTCCTTTATCGAATGGAACAGAAAGTTGATTACATACTTCTCGAAGTACTTTTTCTGGATTCAATAATAATTGTCCACTGTCGATTACAACAGGTTCAAATTTCCCATTGGCATTGATTTCATTATATATTTCAGCTTCTCTTCGGAGTCCTACATCATTCGCCACAGGATTAGTTATTACCTTGGCAAATGAAGCTATCAATCTCTTTGGATCACGAATCAAGAACACATTTCGGCAGTCAAGACTATAACTGTAATCATAGCCATCCATGTGGTGTGCCATATTCTTTGCAAATAGGTATTCTTCTTTTCTATCAGCTTCTAAAACATTTTGGATTACACTATTTGGATCACTTGACATGGAAGATAAAACATCTTCGCTACCAGGATGCTCAACATCAAAATTAGATAAGTAATACGCATAGAAAGGCTCGTCAACTATCGCAGTATCCGCTCTATTGCCAAATGAGTACATCATCGCAGTGGAGATGTTTCTTGGGCCTGATATGAGTTGGATGAGTTGTGTCATTTGTTTGATGATGCTAATTAGAAGACAAGGATAATCAATTCTTCAATTTTTTACTAAAATAAAGTAAAATCAATAGGCAGAACATGAGAGGTAGAAACATTAAAAAACTTCCATATACTTGGTAGAATTGAAAACTTATAAGTTCAGAATAGGATTCATCTGATTTTGTCAAAACTTACCACCCAGCATTTCATAACCCAAAAACTAAAAGCAAATAAACCATACCGAATGACAAAATATGAGATAATCAAACTTCACATCATGCTACTAAAAGTAAAATAAGAAGCTTTTACTTTCTTATAAACTAAGCTCCTGCATACTATCACAAAAGCTATAAAAAACCAACTACTCCAAATTTAATGGCAACCAATAAAATAATAAATAAACATGTAAATGAAGTAGTTCGAACCCATCTTTAAGTATCCCTCTTTGGAGAGATAAGACATTCAGTTGAACGTCCTCTACTATCCATCAAAAATAAAGTAGCCTAAATGATACAGGGAGAAGAAGAACACATATAAGTATAAACAAAGAAGATAAGTACTAGCTTAGTTTCCTAATGTTACGACAGCGTCCTCCTCCTTAATCTTCCTCCAAAAGAAGGACAAAAGTGACGTAGCTCTGACAGGCTAATTTTATTCGTTTTCATATTCTCCAAAAGAAATCCCATCACCTGATTTCCATTTATTATGGCTAGATATATAGTAACTGAGAGACATCACTCCGTTTATATTCTTCAATTAAATCATGGTCTAGTGGTGAACCGCTCATATGTTTCTATTTCAAAACATTTACAATCGCATTCAAAACCAAAGGCTCCATCACACTATACCCAAGCACAGTAGGGTGTACCTCATCTTCTGCATACTTCTTTGGTAAACCATTACGCTCATCCGCCATCTTAGAAAAGTAATCTAAATAATAGTAGCCTTTTGATTTAGAATAAGATTCGATCATTTTATTTAGCTCAGGAATCTTAATATTAGGTTCTAATCCTGGACTCCATGGATAATCATAAACAGGAAGAACCGAACTAAGAATCACTTTTATACCATTCGCATCAGCGAGTTCTGCCATCGATTTTAAATTATCTAAAATCTGATCCAAAGTCGCAGGACCCGTATTTCCTGCAATATCGTTCGTTCCTGCAAGAATAACAACTACATTGGGGTTCAGGTTTAATACATCTTGACGCATTCGAATCAGCATCTGCGGAGTAGTCTGTCCACTAATTCCTCTGCCGACGAATGGATTATTCCTAAAAAAATCAGGTCTCATACTTACCCACCCTTCAGTGATACTGTTGCCCATAAAGACGATCCTTTTTTCTTCTTTTTGAAGTTCAGGCAAAGCTTCATTGGCAGATTTGTATTTTTCAAGATCGGCCCAATCTTGGGAAGACATGTTTGTTGACATTAATGTTATAAATATAAAAAGAATGTATTTCATGCAAAATGATTAATAAATGTTAAAGTCTCTTCACTATGAACATATTATAATAAAAATAATATTCTAAATCCATATATGATCATCGTTCAGAACTTAAAAGCTTGAATTCAAGTAGTAAATGCAACAGCTCCGCTGTTTCATTAAAGAAGGAAGCCGGGGCGGCAAAAATTATTCACCTATTTTTGGGTTGCAAAACTTAAAAAAAGGTGGCACAATTAACGTTAGTGCAAAGATACGAAATCCCAATCGGTTTATCTCTAAACCAACCTTATTCGCAAATTGGTAGCACTATTGACAAAGACAAATCTGTTATGAGCAGAGAAATAAAGAGGAATTCAGATGCCAGAAATGGAAAATATAGAGCTCAATTGGCACATGAGAAAGCAACAAATAGACATACTGACAAAAATAAGAAAGAATATTTCACTGCGGAGAATAAGAAATATGTAGAGAAGTATTTGGTAGAAAAATTTAGTCCAGAACAAATTGTTGGGTAGAGCGACCATAGATGGAATATCGTGCGTTTCTCATGAGACAATTTACCAGTACATCTGGAAAGACAAAAAAGCCAATGGTAAGCGCTACAAGTCACTTAGGAATAAAGGCAAGCGGTATCGTAAAAGAGGAGGAACTATGGACACACGGGGTTTAATCGTTGGGAGAGTAGATGTAGCATAACGCCCCGCTATCGTTGATCGCTGGAATAGGTTTGGTGATCTGGAGATTGATTTAGTGATAGGCAAGAATCAAAAGCAGGCGCTCTTAACCATCAATGACAGGGTTACAGGAATGCTATTTATGGGAAAGGTTAGTAATAAATTGGCTATAGAAATTGAAAAAAAACAATAGAACTACTGGAGGACTGGAAACCATTCATACATACTATCACGTCCGACAACGGGAAGGAATTTGGAAATCATGCACATATTGCTGAACAATTGAATTTGTCTTTCTATTTTGCTAAACCATATCATAGTTGGCAAAGAGATGCTAATGAAAATTTGAATGGCTTAGTGAGACAGTATTTTCCAAAAGATCATGATTTTACAACGATAACTAATGATCAAATTCTATATGTTCAAAATGAACTTAATAATAGACCCAGAAAGAGATTAGGATATAAAACTCGTAATGAATTTTTCGCCACAAAACTTGATTTTCATGATGCCGTTGCATTTATTAGTTGAATGCAGGTGATGTTATGACATAGTCCTTAGTTTTTATTGTATATTTGCATAGTTCCCCACAATGATTTGTATCAATTACAATAGATAGATCATTCTAGCTTGCAATCCATTTTACTTCATCAAACCTATGATTGCTATGAAAAACCTACTGTTATGCTTAATTTTTATTTTCACCTTTTCTATTGTTGATTATGCACAGTCAGAACTGATATTGAGTAATTGTAATGACATGCTTTTCGGTGTAACTGATAAAACCGATGTTGACGGAGACGGAAATATCTGTGAATCATTTGTTACACTTCAAAATACAGGAATGTATACTACAAATATGATGTGCGATGAAGTAAATTTGAACTGGATAATTACAATAGATGTAGATAGTGATGGGATTGATGATCTTGAGTATAGGTCTGACCTCCCAACTTCTGATGTTGATATTGACGATACTAATAATAATGGAATTCCAGATTTATATATCGCTCCTACTTTAAATGGAGAAGCACAAGAAATAGAAGTAGGCAACTTACAAGGACCAATTTCCACCCACTCTGTTGTTTGGAAAGTTTCGGACGGTTGCAACGTAGCGTCAGAATGTGAGCAAATCATTAAGGTTAGGGACGCGACTTCTCCAATTCCTTATTGTATAAGTCTATCGTCAGTAGTATTTGATACACTAATTGATTTAAGCATAGATGCAGCTGATTTTTATTTGTATCCATATGATAATTGTACCCCCTCTGAAGAATTAAGATTTTCATTTAGTGGGGATGATATTGTGTCTACAAGACTTATTACTTATGATGATGTACTAAATTCTCCAATAGAATTACATGTATATGTATGGGATAATCAGGATAATAGGGATTTTTGTTCAGTTTATCTTCAAGTTTTTGCCGTTGAAAAAAATATAGAAGGTTATATCAAAACAGAAGTTGGCGAACCTATTGAGAATGCTGAAGTTACTCTTAATTGTAATCATGTAGAGTTTCCGCGCTCGGAATTTACAGATTCGGAAGGCTATTACTCATTTAGTGGACTTGCCGATTTAGTCCCAGGATGTTATATAACAGTTGATAGGCCTTTTGATTATTTAGAAGATGTAAGTACACTCGATTTTGTGAGGATAATTAGACATTTACTCGGTTTACAGCCTTTTACTACTCCTTATCAATATATAGCGGCAGATGTTAACAATAACAATAAAGTGAGTGTTTCAGATCTACCCATGCTTCGGAGATTAATACTTGGTGTTATTTCAGAGTTTCCGACAAATACCTCATGGAAGTTTCTTGACAAGAACTTTGAATTCCAAAATCCAAATGATCCATTGAAAGACATTGATGATTTGAATGCAGAACCATATAGGATTATTCTTAATCCAGGATTGGAGGCACCATACGATTTTATTGGTGTAAAGATTGGGAATATCATAAATTATTAGATTTCATTTTTAGTTCATAAGGATAGTTAATTTCACCTTTTTGATAAACTTCTTATATAAGTATCGGTAAGGTTGTAACTTCGTCGAAAATATCGAAGATGCAATTTTTAGATACATACAAAGACTTGTTTTTTGACTACCTGTCAGCTAATAGGTATGATAAAGCTCCAAATAATCTTTATGAACCGGTCGATTATATTTTAGGATTAGGAGGAAAACGGATAAGACCGCTTTTATTATTGATGGCTGCTGATATTGCAGGGCGAAAAGCTAAAGAAGCTCTTGCTGCAGCTATGTCTGTTGAGGTGTTTCACAACTTCACATTGTTGCATGATGACATTATGGACGAAGCTCCTCTGCGAAGAGGACATGCTACTGTTCATGAAAAGTATAATACAAACACAGCAATCCTTTCGGGAGATGTAATGATGATATCCGCTTATAAATGTCTAGAAAATTACCCTGCTGAAATGGCGATCAAGCTTTTGAAAATATTCAATAAGATGGGAGTCGAAGTATGCGAAGGTCAACAGATGGATATGGATTTCGAATCAAGAGAGGATGTATCTATAGTTGAATATTTCGAAATGATTACCTACAAGACGTCAGTTCTAATCGGAGCTGCATTACAAATGGGAGGCATTATTGGCGGTATGGATGACCAATCTGCAAACCATCTTTATCATTATGGTAAAAACGTAGGCATAGCTTTCCAAATGCAAGATGATATTCTCGATACTTTTGGAGAGCCCAAAGTAGGTAAGCAACCAGGAGGAGATATTATACAAAATAAAAAGACATATCTCTACCTTAAAACTTTACAGCTAGTAAGTGAAGATGAAAAGAACGAGCTAAATAATCTATATAGCACAAGGCCAATTGACCCAGCAATCAAAGTTAAGCGAGTAAGAGAAATAATGAAGAGCGCTCACGTTCTCATACATTCAGATGAAGTAAAAAGCGAATACAAAAATCTAGCATTCTCACATCTTGATGCAGTAAGTATGACGGACCAACAGAAAGTTCAATTCAAAGAATTTGGTGATTTTCTTCTCTCTAGAAGTATTTAGTTTTTAGGTGACAATACGATGTAAGGACAGATGACTTCTTCTAATGATATACCACCATGTTGAAAAGTATCTTTATAGAAATTGAGGTAGTAATTATAACTATTCGGATATAGGAAGAAGGTATCTTCTTTGGCGAATATAA